>CAIKYX010000260.1 GCA_903831745.1 Oligoflexia bacterium | reverse complement strand
TGAGGTACGGTCAGCGGATTATGGTTTTGCACCTACGAGTGACCGGTATCCTAACCTTCCTTCTCACCCTTGCACATTTTGGGGCTTCAACGGCCCAAGCGGCGTCCCTGAAAATCTATGTAGTAGCACCCCCTCGTGAAATCAGTTGGGATTCGCCCCGTGCACTTCTCGAGAGCACAATCGCTGCGAGCTTGAAGAGTCGTTATTCGGTGGATGGTCATATTGCGATTCAGCTCGAAGCCGACCAAGCCAATGCCTTCGGTGTTAAGAGAGTATTGACCTCGATGGCCAGTGCCAACTCACTCGCGACTTCTGCGAAAACCCTTTCGAGCGGGTTGGGATTAAGCGCTCTTTATTATGATTTCGACGGGCAGTTGGATACTTCGGATCGAACGACTGAGCTGATCGAGCACGCCCGAAGCAAAGGAAGATTGGCTGAAATCAACATTCCAATCGATACTGCCCAGGCTGATCAGATGATGAATTTTCTCGCAAAATGGATCAAGCAAGGCTCCTTTCGGCATTACGGCGGAGGTCAGGTGGCCAGTAAAGGACTCGGTGCTGGTTGCGCTGATTTCGTCATGTATTTTATGAATGTCGCACTACAGGGGCGCGCACCCCTGAAGTCCTGGATGCGGGAAGTTTATCTGCCGTTTGATCTGACTCCCAATCGTGGGCCTAATCCGGTAGCGAAAGTTTCTCCACTTCAAATTCTTCGGTACGGTTCGAGTTGGGCAGAATCTGAAAAAGACGGCACCTTTTTTATGATTCCGGATCCTGAATTAATTTACGATTGGGTGCTTGCGCAAAAACCCGATGCAGCTTCAATGGAGCTTTCTGCGAAGGACATTTTGGATCAGGACCTTCATTTTTCAGCCAGCCTGATCAGAAGTTCTGTATTCGAAACTCCGTACCCTGTCGAATCTGACGAAAGTATCTCAGCCCAATGGAAAAGAATCTCTTTTTAAAATAAATGAAGTTCATTTAAAAGAGAGGCTCGTGCGCTCGAATCGGGCTTTCGTCTAGTCGCACCGCTGTGATCATGCTAGTTTTCCTCCTCGAAAGGATCTCTTCATGCATCGTACTTTTTCTGTCCTTTTCCTGGTTTCACTTTTCCTGGCGCAAACCGTTCTTGCCGGCCAGGCATACCTTCAGGTGTTTGTGGTCGATCCTCCGCATCCTCTGAATTGGACTTCACCCGAAACCTTGCTTGCCGATACTGCCTACAACGCTGCGATCATGGATTACGCGCCGAACGGGCATTTTGCAGTACATCTGGTTTATCCGAATCGATCCGAAGGTGCACTTGATATTCTGACCGGAATGTCGCGGGCGAATAAGACCAAGACGGCAGAAGACACTCTGATCAAAGGCTACGGTCTCAGTGCGATGGTGCGTACTTTTCCTGGCGAACTCGATGCTGCAAAGGGCGATGTGGTTGAACTCGAAAAGGCGCATAAGAGTGGTCGACTTTCATCTGTCGTCATTCCGATTACCGATGCGCAGGCCGAAGTGATGACTGACTTTATCGGCAAATGGATTAATTACGGCGTTTATCAAAACTACGGTGGCGCTAAAAAAGTAGGCGCGGGTGAGGGCGCGGGATGTGCGGATTTTGCAATTTACTTCATGGCGCTTGCGACAGACGGAACCATGCCAGTCAAAGAATGGTTGCGCTCTCGTTACTTGCCGAAAGACCTGATGCTTCGCGAAAACGGTGGAACGCAATCTTCGGTCGCGATTACGAAAATGATGTTCGGTTCAAAGGCTAAATCGTGGGCCAGAGGCTCGAGCGATGGAGTCGAGTTTGTCACTCCTGATCCTGAGTTGATGTCGAAGTGGATCAAAGAGCAAATGAATACCGAAAGTCATTCGTATGCAGCACGAACCATGATTCTGGCAAATCCATACGATACGGATCAGACTAGTCCGCGAGCCCATGAAATCCTAGCCGACGAGTTTGTCACTGCCGACAAGAATGTGGTCAATCCGCTCACTCAGAATGAAGTTTGGGATCGAATTACCTTAGGTGTGGGCGATCACTTGGGGCATTCTTTTCTCGATAGCCCGTTTTAAACTAGAATATTTTCTTAAAAAACAATTTCATGGATTCCCAAGACTTTGCGTCTGCGTCGGCGTTATAGGCGACGCCCTGTTTTGGATCATTTCCGTGCGCAGGGTTAGTAAACCCGTGGACTGCACCAGGATAAGACGTGATCTGGTATTTGACCCCAGCATCTTTCATTTCTTTTTCAAAGGATGCAATTTGTGCAGGGGGCACGCTTGGATCGGCGGCTCCGGTAAATACTTCTACAGGCGCTTTGATATTCTTGGCGTCCATTGCATTGGGGGTGTCGAGCCCACCATGAAAACTAAGAAATCCTAAAGCGTCTACCCCCGACCTTGCGAGCTCGAGCGTAGCGGTTCCACCAAAACAATAACCCATGACTGCAACTTTTTTTGTATCGACTAGGTCTTGACGTTTGAGTTCTGATAAGCCCAGTTGTGCACGTGCTCGAAGGAGCTTACGGTCTTTCTTGTAGATTCCCGCGGTCGCACCGGCATCTTTTGGATTATTGGGCCGAACGCCTTTTCCATAAATGTCGGCTGCAAAGGCTACGTATCCTAGTTCGGCCAATTTCTTCAGCCGCATGCGAGTGTAGTCATCAATGCCAGTCCATTCGTGGATGACGAGTATTCCTGGATGTTTTCCCTTTAGCTTTGAATCATAAGCCAGAACCCCTTCGAGCGGGGCTGAATGGGCAGCGGAACTGTCTTGGTATTCAATCGTTTTAAGTATGATTTCTGCCAGTGCCTGGGGCGCCGCAGATGCAGAGCAAAAACTAAGAGACAGGATTAAAATAAAATTTAGCTTCACGCTTTACCTCCGACTTGACCCCGATGATTTTGAATTAAATTTCTAAAGTCAGTCGCACTTTTGCGTGGCATGCGTTTGAACGTTTGGTGATCGAGCTCGAAGAGTCCGAATTGTGCGGACCAACCCTCAGCCCATTCGAAATTATCATTCAAGGTCCAGTGGCAATAGCCTTTTACGGGTATGCCCTTCGCAATCGTTTCTCCGATCGCAACTAAATGGCTTTCGATATAACGACTGCGGCCGTGATCCTTAGAGTCGGCAGTTCCGTTTTCGGTCACCCAGATCGGCATGCGTGGAAAACGTACGGCAATTGCTTCGATGAGCCGCTTTAATCCTTCTGGATAGATTTCCCAGCCCAAATCCTGTACTTCAGAGCCTTCAGCTACCCGACGAACGAGTTTCTCTTTTTGCAGTGGATGCATCTCGATCAGGTCTCGTGAATAATAATTGATGCCAAAAAAATCCTGCGTGTTGATCGCTTCAGGAATGGTGGCATTGGCTTTGACCAGAAAAGGCATATTGAATTTCATTTTTCCGGTCTTGAGTGCTTCCGGGATGGCCCAATTAAAAATCTCGTCGAATTTTCTCGAGGCGTAACGATCAAAGAAATTGTTTTTTCGGCTAGGATCAAAAATTCGCAAATGGTGCGCAATGCCGACTTCGGGCTTAAAAGTTTCCGAATCGAGTAAGCGATGGAGTGTATGGTAGGCGGCTGCATGGGCGCGAACCATGTTTTCCATGGGTAACGCGATCGAAGCCATGTTGTTTCGGCCTGGCGGAAACACTTCGGTAATGTAGCCTGCTGCGATCACCGTCATCGGTTCATTCAGGGTGCACCAGATTTTTACCCGGGTTCCTAGCGTTTTGGCCACTTGTTCGGTAAAACGTGCGAAAGCGGGAGTGACTCCTGCCCAATCCCAACCACCTTGATTCGAAACCCAAAGTGGAAACGTAAAATGATAGAGCGTAATCATCGGTTCGATGCCCGCGGCCAAGAGGCGATCGACTTGCGAAAGGTATTCGTTCAGTACATTTTGATCGAACTGTCCTTCTTTGGGTTCGACCTTGGCCCATTCGATCGACATCCGATACGTATCAACACCAAGCCATTTCATGTTCTGGATGTCGTCATCGAAATAATTCCACGCTTCTGTGGCACGACCCGAACGGTGCTCGTTTTTGATTTTTCCGGGAATCTGTTCCCAAGCCCACCAATCACTATTCGTATTGTTGCCTTCAATCTGGTGTGAAGCGGTGGTGACGCAAAATCTAAAGTCTTTCGGTAAGGCGAGTGGGGTACGGTTCATATTTGTTTTACCTGGATGATCTGTGAAGCGGGGGCTGGATAATTCGAATCCCGGATGACCTGATAAATAATGCGCTTTCCTTTGGCCACTACCGAGTCATGATTTGCTGCCTGACAAGGAAGGGTAAAGACCAAAGTGATTCCGGAAGGAGCGAATTCGAGAATTTCGGAAGTGAGATCGGGTGGATTGAGCACGCCTTGAACTTTTGCAAGTGCAGTGCGAATGCGATCCATCGCTTCGAATGGATCGACCGAGTAGGCAATTTGCACTTTAAAATTCGCAAGACGGTACGGATTACGGGTAAAGTTGATGATGTTATCCGAGAAAATTTTGTTATTGCCGATGAAGATCCGGGCGTTCTCGCCATTATCAATCGTCGTGGCAAAGATGCCAATTTCGCGGACGGTTCCAGAAACCCCAGCTGCAGTGATGGTGTCATTGACGCGGAAGGGTCGAAAGATGATCAGAAAAATGCCGGCTGCGAAATTAGAAAGGAGCCCCGACCACGCCACACCGATAGCCACACCGGCCGCAGCGATAATGGCCGAAAGTGAGGTGGTTTGAATGCCAAAGATATCAAGAATGGCAACCAACAAAAGAATTCGAAGCAGAAAACCAGTGGTAGAGCGGGCGTAGTTGATCAGGGTTGGATCGACGTTTCTTTTCTTAAGGGTAACCTGAAGTATTTTTTGAGTGACCCGGATGAGAAAGCTTCCGACGATCCAGACAAAAAAAGCACCCGCCAAATGCCAGGCAAAAGGAAACACATATTGAGTGACGATATGGTCGATTTTGGTTACGTCAGAAAGGTAATCCTTCATATCTCGATCGTTCCCTCAAAAGTCAATTGGGCCGGGCCAATCAACCAGATATCCTGAAACTCGGTAGCACTTTGGCGGGTGAATTTAACCCCGAGTTTTCCGCCTCGGGTTTCAATCTCGGTGGCTGAACAAACCAAGGCTGCAGCGATGATGCCGGTGCCACAAGAAAGTGTTTCGTCTTCAACCCCGCGCTCGTACGTTCTGACAAAAAATTTGTCTCCGTTCACTTCGACGAAGTTGACGTTGATGCCGGACGGCATGAACATGGCCGAGTTTCTGATTTTTCTGCCTTCGGTAACCACATCGTAAGTCATGAGGTTTTTGACCTGGCATACGAGGTGGGGCGAACCGGTGTCGAGTATATGGCCTGCCGGTGTTTCTCGGATATTTGTTACATCTTTCATTTTCAGATGCACGATCGGACCTGACTTGCTTTCGGTGATTTGGGCTTCGTGTTCTCCGTCAATGGCCCAAAAACGGTACAGGTCTTTTTGGATTCCCTTGGACCTAGCAAAGGCGACGAGCGAACGTCCGCCGTTTCCGCACATGCTGCACTCTCCGCCATCCGAATTGTAATTCTTCATTTCGAAGTCATACCGGTCGTGTGAATTGAGCAGGATCATTCCGTCACCGCCCACTCCAAAACGCCGATCGCAGAGGCGGGCAATCTGGGCACGTGTGAGTTCCGAGAACCGTTGATCACGGTTATCAATGAGGATGAAATCGTTACCCGTGCCCTGATACTTCGAAAACGGAATCTTCATGTCTTAGTCTTGACCTTTCGAAGGAGCGTCAACTGAAGGGTAACTTGATATTGAGAAGGTAAGCGAAGTGGGGTGATTTTTTGTTCAAGGCCGGTCAGGGCGTCTGCTCCCTTCAGGCGGGCCTTGTGTTTCAATGATTCGATCATGCGTTGAATGATTTCCTGAAAGAGCTCTGATTTCTCGGCTTCAACCATTTCGGCTTTCAGGTACTGAATCGATTGTAAAGAGTCGAATTCTTCGTATTGAGTCAGAAGCTGGCTTCCGTTTGGCAGGATAGGCAAATTCGAATCACTGGCCTGTTTGGCACTTTCGCTTTTACCGTCGTAATGAAAATGAATGGACGCTTCATTGTGCACGGGTTCGTCGTCGTCACGATCAGAAGGAGAAAGTGAGAACTCGAGCCCCGAATCACGAAGTTCCTGAATGAGTTTGATTCCGGAGTATTCACTGACCCGTGGAAAAAAAAACCTTTCCTGCCTGAATCTGCAAATCGAGATCGCTCGATGAAACTCCGATTGGGTTTTCGGTAATGAAACGCAAGAGTTTGTCGCGCTCGAACGGTCCGAACTGCCCTTTAGCCCTGAGATGAAACGGATAGAAAATCTTTTCATCCAAAGTGGTTTCTTGTGCCTTTTCCGCGTAATGCTGGATATCGGCCAATACGGGGTTTACCATTGGCTCTTCGATAAAATCGGCAGGTGCTTCGACTGGTAACTCTGCCGGCAATTCGGAAAACGACTCAATAGGTTCTACTGCTTCGAGTGACTCGATCGGCTCGGCCTGTAAAGGTGCGTCCGATTGAGTGGGTTCATTGACGTGATCCATCATTCCGAGTTCTTCGATAGATTCAAATTCATGAACGTGCTCGATCGTTTGAGACGGTTCGGGTATAGAAATCGATGCGTCTGGATTTGCCGCAGGTTTATCCGGAAGGATCGTCAGTCCGGTCAAATCTTCCTTCGGTTTATCAGGCGCCATCAAGCACTCCCGTGGCACTTCTTGAATTTTTTGCCACTCCCGCATGGACATTCATCATTGCGGCCAAGCTTCGAAACGTCGGTTCCCGGAGGAAGGGGGCGCATGCCACTCATCGATTGGGCTGCAGACGGACTCATCGGGGCCGGACCTCTGAGGGCTTCACGAGCGGTGGGAAGTTTTGTCATGCCATTTTGTGGCAAGGCCTGGCGTGGTTGTTCTTCGCCGGGTAGTGCTTTAACTTTTTCGCCGTGAATTCCTTCAGCCAGTTCTTCTTCTAGGTCGGCCTCGGGGTTGTTGGCATTCGCTGTGATCTGCACCGCGAAGAGCTTGCGAACCACGTCGCCACTGATCTGAGACATCATCATTTCGAAAAACTTGAAGCCTTGCTTCTTGTACTCAACGAGTGGATCTTTTTGTCCGTAACCTTGCAATCCGATTCCATCTCGCAAATGGTCCATGGCGAGGAGGTGATCTTTCCAGAGTTGGTCGATGGTTCCGAGAAGTACCATCTTCTCGACTTGTCTCATCAGGTCGGGTGAGTATTGTTTCTCTTTTGCTTCGTAGGCTTGAGTGGCCACGTTGGTAAGAAGTGCAATCATTCCTTCGCCGTTCAGCGGAACAATATCGTGATCGGTAATCTGAGTATTGACCTGAAAAGTAACTGCGAGCGCTTCATTTAATTCCTTAAGATTCAGTGAGCTTTCGCCATCAATCCGTCTGATTTTTCCGCCTGGAAAGAAATCTTCCGAGATGGCAGCATTGATTTCAGCCACCATCGAGAAAACCATGTCGCGCAGATTGGGTTGCGACAGCACTTCACGGCGCCAGGCATAGACCACTTTTCGCTGTTGGTTCATGACATCATCATACTCGAGCAAATGCTTGCGGATATCGTAGTTGTGTCCTTCGACTTTTTTCTGGGCATTGGCAATCGCTTTGGTAATCCATGGATGTTCAATCGGCAGATCGTCTTCCATGAAGCGTTTGATATTCACGCCACCGAAAATTCGCATCAGATCATCGTCGAGTGAAAGGTAGAATTTTGATTTTCCCGGGTCACCTTGACGACCGGCACGGCCGCGGAGCTGATTGTCGATCCGGCGGGATTCGTGGCGTTCGGTACCTAGAATATAAAGACCACCCAGGCTCTTTACTTCGTTTCGGTCGTGAATGATTTGGGCTTCCCATTTTTTAAGATTTACTTCGTAACGCTCTTTCCACTCGATCAATTCTTCTGGAGTGGCTTCCAAGGAAACCGGGCCGGTTTCGCTCTTCGCGTTGAATTCAGGGTTACCTCCGAGCAGAATGTCGGTTCCTCGACCGGCCATGTTGGTAGAAATCGTTACCGCACCTTTGCGACCCGCTTGCGCCACAATGTCCGCCTCGCGATCGTGTTGTTTTGCATTCAGGACATTATGCTTGATGCCTACGGTTTTAAGGTGTTTCGAGAGTTGTTCCGATTTATCGACCGAAATCGTACCCACGAGTACTGGCTGACCCTTTTCGTGTGAGGCGCGGATTTCGTCGGTGATCGCTTTGAGTTTCGATTGCTCGGATTTGTAAATGACATCGGCGTCGTCCTTACGAATGTTGTTTCGATTCGTAGGAATGATGGTGACGTCGAGGTTGTAGATTTGCTTGAACTCGGTTGCCTCGGTGTCGGCGGTTCCGGTCATGCCCGAAAGTTTGTTGTACATCCGGAAGTAATTCTGAAAGGTGATGGTCGCGAGCGTCTGGTTTTCGCTCTCGATCTTGACGCCTTCTTTGGCTTCGATCGCTTGGTGAAGTCCGTCGCTCCAGCGACGACCCGGCATCAGACGTCCGGTAAATTCATCGACGATACAGACTTCGCCTTCTTTGATGACGTAATCGACATCAATTTTGAACAACACGTGCGCGCGAAGCGCTTGGTTGACGTGGTGAAGCAGTTCGATATTCGCAGGATCATAAAGATTCTTGATGCCAAGACGTTGCTCCATTTTATCCACACCCGGTTCCATCAGGGCTGCAGTCTTGGATTTTTCGTCGAGCGTGTAATCCACGTCTTTGGCAAGGCCGCCGTCGGCGCGGATCTGACGATCAATGATGTAATACAGGTCGGTCGAGTCTTCGCTCGGACCGCTGATGATCAACGGAGTTCGGGCCTCATCGATCAGAATCGAGTCGACCTCATCGATGATGGCGAAGTTAAGGGCACGTTGAACATAATCCTCGAGACGGAACTTCATGTTGTCGCGCAGGTAATCGAAGCCAAATTCGTTATTGGTTCCGTAAGTGATGTCGCAGCCATAGTTGGCCTGGCGTTGTTTGTCATTCAAGCCGTGCACGATGATGCCGGTTTGCATGCCCAAAAAGCCGTAAACCCGTCCCATCCACTCGCTATCGCGACGAGCGAGGTAATCGTTGACGGTGATGACGTGTACGCCTTTACCTTCGAGCGCGTTCAAATAACAAGGAAGGGTGGCAACGAGCGTTTTACCTTCACCGGTTTTCATCTCGGCGATTCGGCCGCGATGCAGGGTTACGCCCCCGACCACCTGAACGTCATAATGGCGCTGACCGATGACCCGCCAAGCGGCTTCGCGAACGGTAGCGAATGCTTCGGGTAGAAGCGAATCCAGTTTCTCGCCGCGAGCGAGTCGCTCCTTGAAGCGAGCAGTCTGGGCTTTGAGGTCGTCATTCGAAAGTGCCTTGATTTTACTTTCCCACTCATTGGTACGCATGACCAACGGTTGAATGCTTTTCAGTTCGCGTTCGTTCTGGGTGCCGAATATTTTTTTGCCAACGCTGCTAATCTTTTCGATCATTTCTTTAATTCTCCAAAATATAATTCAATGGGTCGACCGGAATGCCGTGCACGCGCACTTCGTAATGAACGTGAGGGCCAGTTGAGCCACCGGAGTTACCGATGAGGGCGATTTGTTGTCCTCGGCGCACGAGTTGCCCGAGCTTGACCAGGATTTTCGAAGTATGGCCATACCAGGTTTCGAGTCCATAGCCGTGGTCGACGATGACGATTTGTCCATAACCGGATTTACGTCCGGCAAATGAAATGGTTCCTTGGGCAGGAGCGCGAATCGGCGTTCCGACTGAATTCGCGATATCCAGACCTTCATGCATCTTTTCTACAGCCTCGCCGATCGGAGAAACCCGAACACCGAATCCCGAGGTTAAAAAACCGTCTGCGGGCTTTTTAGTTGGAAGCGCATTCAAGAATGACTTTTGGTCAGACAGAAGCTCGTAGAGATTGTGCAAATTGAATTCGAGGCCCGTAGCCTGGGTGCTGACTTTTTCGAACTGCAAGTCGAAGGAAGAAAGGGGGGGGCTCGCTCCGCCTGCAGTCGCGTCGTTTCCTGAAATATTGCTGCTTGCATTGGGAGGTGATGCCTCGATGAGTTGCGAAAGATTGTCCCGATCCATCAGGTTCGTGATCATTTTTAGACGAGCTGAAAAGTTTTCAATACGATCCAGGCTCGACTCGAGAGACTCCATGCGGTTTTGGTAAAGCTGAACATTCTGGCGGAGCTTGCGGTTTTCGGATTGCAGTTCGCGATTCTCGAACACCTGGTTGGCCACAAAACGGTAGTCGAGGAAAAGGGTAATGCCGATGATGACCAGAATCGGAAGTGAAACCAGCGAGGCTCGTACCACCCAAGCAGGAATCTGATACTGCCTCGGTTTCGAGGAGTTCTCTGGGATAATCATGATGGTGTAAAACCGGTTCAGTGCCATATCGTTTAAAAATCGTCCTTTAAAACCCGTTCACTCTCACGAGTAAAACCGTTACGTTGTCGAGCCCGCCCCGGCGGTTCGCTTCTGCGATCATTTTTGCTGCGGAGTCTTTCAAGCTTACCCCAGAAGTGATGGTTTCTTCAAGAAATTCAAACAACTGGGCATCTTCGATGGGGCCCGAAAGCCCGTCAGAACAGAGGAGAAAGCCATCACCGGCCTCGAGGGTGAGTTGAAAGGCGTCGGCCTTCATTTGAAGCTCGTATCCCACGGACCTGGTGATGACGTTTTTCATGTCATCGGTTTTCAGTTGGGCCCGGGTAATTAGCCCTGCGCGCAATTTTTCCTGCACGAGCGAATGATCTCGCGTGATTTGCCAGATTCCGTCCCGATTAAAGAAATAAGCGCGACTGTCGCCCACTTGCAAGATCGTGGCGGTTCTATCGGTAATTTTAAGGACAGTGGCCGTGGTGCCCATGCCATGAAGGTGGGGTTCTCGGACCGCCATTTCATTTACCTTTTGATTGGCGATCATGAGTCCTTGATAAAGAATGACGTTGTCTTCGGCAGTTTTATTGGTTTTTTCGACGTGCGCAGCCACTTCGTCGACACAGAGTTTGCTTGCGATTTCGCCGCCCTGGTGTCCGCCCATTCCATCCGCGACGATATAAAAATCGAGGTCCGTCCGGATCAGTCCTGCATCTTGATTTTGTTTTCGTTTTACCCCGATGTCGGTGAGTAGAACGGCTTCGATTTGACTCATGATTTGTCTACCATTTTGCCTTAAACAGGACCTTTAAGTCTCTGAAATTCTGGGCGGGGAATAAAAAAAGAGCGAATTAATAAATACATTGAATTTAAAAATCCCGAGTGTTTTGGTAGCTTTTTCAAAAGCTGGATTGACAATTGTAGACGGTTCTTACTTCCGGAGGGGTCAGCATGACGTTCCAGATTGCGTAGTCATCTACGGCGCCATCGAAAGAGCTTCCGCCCAGGTCTCCGTCTCCACTGCTGCCGATGTAAACAAAATTGGCTTCGGCTCCCGGAAGGAGGGTGGTGATTTTTGCGGCCGGATTAGCTCCGCGTAAGACGCCGTTCCGGTAGCAGAATGTTCCCAGTGCGGACGATGAGGTAATGACCACGTGTTCCCAGATTCCGGTCGGCGGAGAGGCTCCACACGAAAAATCAAAATTGGTACCGGCATTTCTGAACATCACTTTTGCTCCGGTTCCGTCATTGATGATAAAATCGATTCCGTTATTTCCGGCGATCGATTCTCCTCCGCCAAACGGACGGTATTGGTTAGCTGCACCGATTGAATTGGGATTGTACCAAAATGCGATGGTAAAGTTTCGAGTCAAGAGCGGTGCTTGCAGTTGGGCATCGCAAAGTGCGGTGCCATCGCAAATCAGACCCTGCGTGCTAAAGTTACCAGCGCCAATCACGGCCGAGCCATTCAAGGTCAGCGCAGTTGGATTTCCGGTAATCATGTCTTCGCAGGCGGGCGACATGCCGGCGGTGCAATCGTCCATCGGAATATAATGGGTAATTGAAGCATATTCCGGGGTCCAGCTCGCAGCAAGCATGGCCGAGGTACAAAGTGGGGCCGGTGTTCCGGTCGCATTTACAATATCAAACTTTACCAACGTATCCGGTTTATCCATCGTAAAGATCACCGGGCCGAGCGTGGTGGTTGCACCTGCTTGGGTGGGTAAGTAAACCATCGCAGACCTGACGCCGAACGGAATGGTTTGTGGAGTAGTGAATGCGCCCACATCGCCCGGTGCGACGGTGATCGCCGGAAGTTGAGTGACAGTACCCTCATACGGATAGTTCACCACAATCTGGGCGTCGCTATCCCATGCAACGCCACTGTTCAAGATCACTCCGTGAAGTGTTCCAGTCGAAGTAGAATAGGGAATCTGAACCACGATATCGGAGTTGTATCCGGTTCCAAAGGGAGCTCCGTCTGCGCCATAACTCGTAATCGTGGCAGGGTCGATCGTGTTGTCATAAATAAAAGGATTTCCCCAGCCGTCGACGAGAAAATTATTGCCGGTGTCTGAAATATGTTGAAGGTAAGGCCCGTTCCAACCTACACCGATTCTCGATGCGGGGTCCATCGACCACGAAGAATAACGAAGGTTCTTAATCAGTCCGTTGATACCATCTGCGGTCGAGGGCAAATCGCCGATATCACCCAAATATCCGAACGAGCGTTGGTGACCCGAATTTTCGTGATTTACGGATCCGATCAGGCCTTCGCGGATTTGCTTCATTTGTTCGACCGTCTTTTCGAAGCGGGACTGATCAGTAGTGCTGCTGATGAGCGATATGGATAGCACAGCAAAAATGCTGATCATTCCGAGCACCATCACGAGTTCGACCAAAGTAAAGCCTTTGGAAGAGCGAAGCAGATTCATGAATTCAATTATATACAGCAGGGACGCCCGCTGGCTAGAGCGTCAAAAAACATTCAAGATTTTTGACGCTTTCGCCGAAATGAAGGGGAGACAGATATGAGTCGAGTGCTAAAACAGTTATTTCAAGAAAAGACCGAGGAAGTCGCGAACGGGCGGCCCGATTTACGGGTGGTTCCACCGCCTCCTCCGGTGATTTTTGACGGTAAGAAAAAGATCTCGCGCGTTCGACTTGCGCTGATGGGCCTGTTTTTCGTGGCTTCAGCCTATTTGGGAGTTCGTGTGGTTCAACTCAAGCTTCGGGCGGTTCAGATCGCAGTCAAAGCAGAGAAGCCCTTGGTTCCTGGTATTGGAGCTGAAAAAGTGGCTGAACCCGCTGATCTTCGAGTGAGTCGAAGTGCGATTCATTCGTTCGAGCTTCAGGATTACAACGGTGCTTTGGAGAGCCTCGAGTCTCTCGCTAAAAACTATCCACATTCGGCAGAAATTTTGAATAATCTTGGAATGGTTCATTTTAAACTGAAGGAATACCCGGTCGCTAAAAAAATATTCATCGAGGCCCTGCATCTAGAAAACACGCCTCAAACGGTGCTGGCGACGATCTACAATAATCTGGGATCGTTAAGTCTTGCGCTTCATCAGTATGACGAAGCCGTGAGTTACCTGCAAAAAAGCCTGATTTTGAACCCCAAGCTGACTGAAGGTCATTTTAACCTGGCGGTCGCACTCGAAAATATCAATGAACCAGCGGAAGCTGCACAAGAGTATGAAATTTATGAAGCCAGCGCCCGAATTGATCCGCTGGTCAAAGAAAAGCTCTCAGCCCGAATCTCAAAATTAAAAACTTATTCTACTACTGAAGAGTAAATTAGGTGTCCGACAACTTATTTATTAAATAAGTGTCCGACAACTTACCAACTTACCAAATAAGTGTCCGACAACTTACCAACTTACCAAATAAGTGTCCGACAACTTACCAACTTACCTATTAAATGAGTGTACGACACCCAGTTAGAGCGTGGCTTTCAGGACTTCTTCGACTGAAGTGATGCCGGCGGCGATCTTATAAATTCCGTCCTGGCGCATGCTGATGAATCCATTGTCGTTCAGATATTTGGTCAATTGATCGGGCGAATCACGACGAATGATCGCACTTCGAATGTGCTCGTCGATCGGCATGTATTCGAAAAGGGCGATTCGATGTTGATACCCTGAATGAAAGCAGTGCTGGCAACCGACGGGACCGTAAATGACGCTATCGACGCTGAGGGCGCTGGTGCCGAGCAAGCGAAGTTCTTCTTCGGTAATGGCAACTTTTTCGCGGCAATGGGTGCAGAGCACTCGCACCAACCTCTGGGCAATGACAGCCACCAGGGCAGATGAAATCAAAAAAGGTTCGACGCCCATATCGATCAGGCGATTCGGCGTGCTGACGGAATCATTGGTGTGAAGCGTGCTTAACACCAAGTGGCCGGTCAGGGCCGCGCGAATGGCGATGTCTGCAGTTTCTTGATCGCGGACCTCACCGATCATGATCACATCCGGATCCTGACGAAGGATGTTTCTTAAGATGCCAGCGAAATTCAATCCGGCCTTTTCGTTTACCTGAATCTGGTTGATGACATCAAATTTGTATTCGACCGGATCTTCAACCGTAATGACATTTCGTTCGATGCCGTTGATCTGATTTAACATCGAATAAAGAGAGGTGGTTTTACCACTTCCGGTAGGACCGGTAAGAAAGATGACGCCATGAGGACGTTCGAGTAATGCTTGAACCGAGGCTTCGATCTCTGGGCTCATTCCGATCTGAAGCAGGTTTCCGCGCATTTTCTTCTTGTCGAGCAAACGAAGGACCAGTTTTTCGCCGTGTACCGTAGGCAGCGTCGAAATACGGATGTCGACGGCATGGGAACCTTTTGTATAATTGAAGTGTCCATCCTGAGGATGCCTTTTTTCGGCAATATCGAGGTTCGAAAGGACTTTGAGTCGCGAAACTACCGCCACGTGCAACGGAACGGGGTAGGTGTGCAATTCATGCAGGAGGCCATCAATTCGCACTCGAACCCGCACTTTTTCTTCGGCCGGATCGATATGAATGTCGCTCGCACGATCGATGATGGCGCGTTCGATGAATTTATTGACGAGCGCTTCGATCGACGGATTGGCGTCCTTCGGATTGTCGCTGTTCAGCAGGCTCTCAGTCACTGTAGGTTTTTTCAGTTCCTGCTTTTTGGCCAGGTGTTTGACAATCCGGTCTACCGAATTGTCATAGGCATAAACTTTGTTCAATGCGGCTTCGATTTGTTCCTTGGTTCCGACTTTCAGGATGATCGTGCCCTCGATGCTTTTTTTGATGTTATCGAGTTTGACCAGTTGAATCGGGTCGTCGGCACAAAGAGTAACAAAACCGTCTTTGGATTCGATCGGGAGGATGCGAAAAGTTCGGGCAATTTTTTCTGGAATGATTTTTGAAGCTTCCTTGTTGAAGATCATCGAAGAAAGGTCGAGGTATTCGAGATCGTACTGACTGGCTAGGGCTCGCGCGAGATTTTCACTCGAAATTTTTCCTTCACTGAGAAGTAAATCGCCCAAGCGCATTCTCTTTTCGGATCCACGCAATACTGCCGCATCGATTTCTTCTTGCGTGAGCAAGTTCATTTCGAGCAACACCTCGCCGAATTTTCGGCCGGAGGCGAGGTGGGTTCCTTTAGATTCCAAGGGCTTCGACATGCTTTCTCATCGGCAAACCTGTCTGTGAACTTGATGCAGTAAGGAAATGAGAGTGTCGTCATTTCTCTGGCGTTTTTCAGGGTTTATACTATTTTTTAGATATAATTGAATAAAACCATTATTATTGGGACATGGGCGGGAGTCGTCATAAAATCACAGGTTTCAGTTTGATTGAAGTCTTGATGGTCATTTTGCTGCTTGGGGTATTAGCGGCAATCGGGGTAACGGAATTCGTAAACTTTGGTGCCGACTCCAAGGATGCTGCAGTCAAAGCAGATCTGGCCATTTTGAGGCGGGCGATCGGCATGCAGAACGCGCAGATGCGGCTCCGTTGTGGAGTTTCGGACGCAAGTGTGCCCAGTCTCGCGAATTTAAATAATAATGATATTACTTTTGGATCAGCTCCTTGCACGACCTCGCAAGTGCTTTTGGCCTCGGACCGAACGTTTGTTGCAAACGGAACGATTCCGCCGAATCCCTGGAGCGACAGTACCGGCAATCCTTCGACGGTCACTGCTTGTAATGGGGGCGGAAGTTGCGCAGGTCTTGGGCCGAACAGCGCTACGGATTGTGCGGGATCAGCGTGGGGGTCGGCTGGCGAGTATGGTTGGTGTTATGACGCTTTGGCGGGTGACGCCTATGCCGGCCAGATCTGGGCGAATAGTGCTTTCAATAAAACCACTAACGAACATACGTTCTAAAAGCGTCAAATTTCTATCGCCCGAATTCAAATGTTTAAAATAAATTCAGGTACTTCTCTTTGATTTCCGAAAGGAATTGAGAGAAGCCTATGAAAAGCTATTACAGCAAATTTTATAATTTAGAAGTAAATCCTTTCGGTGAAACTCCTGACCCGGAGTTTTATTACGCCTCTCATCAGCACAATCGTGCGTTGAATGATCTGAGTCAGGCGCTCAGGCAGGGCAAAGGTTTTAGTGTGTTGACCGGCGAAGTAGGAACCGGCAAGACCTTGCTTGCGCGAATGTTGCTCGCCTCGTTCGAAAATCAGGCGAATACGGCGCTGATTCTTTATCCTAAATTTACCGAGATCGAGTTATTGCAAGCGATATGCGAAGAGTTCGAAGTGCCCAAGCCTGCAGTTGAATTTCAAACTGGCAAGGCTTACGTCGATCACCTGAACCGTTTTTTACTCACCAACGTAGATTCCGGCAAACACTCGATTCTGATGATCGATGAAGCGCAATCGCTGAGCGTCGAAGCACTCGAAATGATCCGCTTATTGACCAATCTCGAGACCCGTACTCAAAAACTTCTTCAAATTGTGCTGATCGGACAGCCAGAGCTCGATGCAACTCTACAGCGTCCTGAGCTACGACAGTTGAAACAACGAATCGGATGTCATGCCACGCTCAGGGGGCTCGATCGACTCGAGACCGAGCGATATATTAAAAGCCGCATTGAACAGGTAGGAAACGGTAACTTCATTCGCTTCGAAGCTTCAGTGATGAAAATCATTTACACCCTGAGTAACGGAATTCCTCGTCGGATCAATCAGCTCAGTGAACGGGTCATTCAGGCAGCCGAAGAAAAACGCATTCGCCTCATTCATGAAAAAGTGGCGAACGAAGCCCTCAATTTAAAATCCAAAGGATTGTTTTCATTTCTAAGGAGTCAGCGATGAATTTTTTCAAGAAGCAGGTATTAGGTGTCGATCTTGGAGCCCGAACGATCAAAGGGGTCAAACTCACGCGTGCCAAAGACGGCAAGGTTCACCTCGCCGGACATTTTTTTCAGGACCTGTTGCAGACTTCGGAAGATTTTCCGGCCCGCAGTAATCGGGATGAGGTACTGAAGGCTTCAATCGAAGTACAGCAATTGTCGTCGTCGTCGGCAGCAACCACGGTTCGCGACAGCGATGTGATGACGTTCAGTTTTAATTTGCCGAAGATGCCTGAAAAGGAACTGCTGCAAGTGGTTCCGCAGGAAGTCGGCGAGCTCGCGCGCATGTCGATGGACGATCAATGCTGTGATTTCTGGGTAACCGCAGATAAAAACGACGATCCGGATGTTACCCTGATCAAGGCTTTCTGTGTAAAACGAGATCTCGTTGTTGCTCAGATGAAAGTGCTCGAAGAGTCCGGGCTTAAACCCAGTTCGATCGAATCAGAAATGATGGCGATTACTGCCATGCTCGATTTTAATGGTTATATTGACCCGAAGGAAGTGGTCATTGTTCTTGATCTCGGCGAATCACATATTAATTCGGGATTAATCACAGATGGCGTACTGACCCTGACTCGAACGGAAGAAACTGCTTTCGGCAGCGTGAATCAGCGTCTGCGAGAAAAATGCAATATGTCTTACGAAGAAGCCGAACGCGTAAAACTCGGCTATAACTTTTTAGCCCCAGAAGAAAATCGAGGCACCGTCGGTGAAGTACTGGATGAAACTTTCATGGAGATCCTGAAGGGGTTGAAGGCTCTGGTTGAATTTTACAAAGAATGTCCCGAAAGCTTCGGAAAAGTGGATCGAATTCTGCTTCTCGGTGGGGCAAGTCAGGTAAAAGGCATCGACAAGGTTCATGAGATGTTTTTCAAGGTTCCGACCCAGGTCGTAAATCCGTTTCGCAATATCGATATCTATAGCTCATCGCTCGATCAGTCTCATGAAGAAATCGCACTATTGGCCCCATACATGGGCACCGCAGTAGGGCTGGCCCTCGTCAGTGTTCCTGACGGAAAGAAGGCCGCATGAAACCCGATCGAAGAATTAATTTTATCAGCCAAAAGCGCGTGAAAAAGACTTTGCTCAAATCAGCAAAGGCTCAGCCCAAACTAAAGGCTTCGCCGAAAAAATCTCGCAAATCGGCTGATCTGAGTACTTTTGTGCTGGCGACGCTCGCAGCCTTTTTGCTGTCGATCGAAACCTCGTCCATCGACATGACTACTTATTCCAAGACTTCTAATATTTCGCAAGGTCCTACCGAGGCAAATATCGTGGCCAAGGTTCAAGCTCCAGCGCCAGTAGCGGTGCGTGCACCAGCTTCTTTGCCTGTTGCAGCGGTGCAAGTCGATCGCCTGGCCGGGCTCGAAAAAGAGTTTGAAGAAAAAAAGATTCAGGGAATCGAAAAACTAGAAAGAGAAGAGGGTTCGAGTGCGCTTCGAGTCACTTTAAGTTCTGATCAATTGTTCATGATCGGTTCTGCCAAGCTCGACGAGAAATCGCAGCCTGTATTGAAGGAAATTGTCGAGCTCTTGAAGACTGCTCCCGAAAAAACCGTGATTGAAGTCGAAGGGCACACGGATGATTCGCCTGTGGTGCATCAGCGCCGGATCTACGGCTCGAACTGGGAACTCTCGGCAGCCCGGGCTGCGTCGCTCGTTCATGTGTTTGAAGAGCAGGGGTTTACCAAGGGAATGATGAAAGTAATCGGTTACGGAGATTCTCGTCCGTTGCTTCCGAATCGTTCGGTCAATGGTGAGGCCATTCTTTCGAATCTGGTTAAAAACCGCCGTATCGTTTTGAGAATTTATCAAGAGGAGGCTATTAAAAAGCCATTATGAGTCAGAAGCACCTGAATTTCATTCCCGCCGATCTGCGCCCCCGACTCAGGCTTTCGCATGAGATGCTTCCTCTTGCGCTTGCAGCCGTGCTCGTGGTCTATGCAGTAGGAATGAGTTCTCAGGCATTTTTGTCTTCGCGCTCGCAAAAGAAAGAGTTGGCTCAGATCGATGCCACGGCGAGCGAACTTCATCAGAAGATTGCGCTCCTTTCGCAACAAAACAAGGATTTGAATCAAAAGAGCGAGACTCTGACTTCGCTGCAAAAAGTTCTGAACCGCAAGACCTATTGGTCTGCATTTTTTAAAGAGTTGAGTATCCTCATTCCGGATGGCATTTGGCTGACCAGCTTTTCGAACGGTACCGAGAAAGACTCGGATCGAATCATTCTCAGGGGTGAGTCGGTTTCGCAGGAATTGGTGGCCGAGTTTTTGACCATTCTCGAGCAATCCCATCATTTCGGACAAGTGAGAATCGACTATTCCGAAAAAGAGGCTAAGATCAGCCCTTCTCGTTATAAGTTCGAATTTTCAGTTCCGATCGATGCGACGACAGGAGGGCGGGGATGATTTTCAAAAAAATCCGACTCTCTAAACGTGAAAGTTATTTAACCAGCGCCTTTATCGTAGGAGTTCTCTTTCTTTTTCAGCACTTTTGGGCAAGCCCTAAAAGTCTCGAGCTGAAAAAGCTCGAGGTCGAGGTCGTCACTGCTCGAAACACTCTGGCCAAGGAACAACTCGAATTCAAGAAGCTCGCGACCCGCGCTCCGGCATCCCAGTCGGTCACGGCGTCTCAGCGCTTGCTCGAAAAATACCTGAAGTCGAATGAGCTTTTTTCGAGTGTGGTCACCGGCTTGGTTGAAAACTCGAAAAACGAGGCGTTCATTATCAACAAGATTACCTCAGACAGTGAATCGACTTTCAGCGGCTACACCCAGACGCTCTATAAAGTAGAGGTAGAGGCCCCTTTTATTGCCATTGGAAAATTTCTCGAAAAGCTCGAGGACTCGGCCTTATTGACTGAAGTCGACTCGATCGAAATCAGTCGAATTACGGAAGAAATGAAGCGCTGTAAGGCCAGCATCAAACTCTATAGCTATGTAGCGAGGCACCCATGAAGCAATTCAAATGGGTTTTCTGCATTTTTTGTTTCGGTACATCGGTCGCCCTCGCTGAAGGGCCGGCTTTCGACCTGATTACCGATATGGATGTGGGCTATTTGCTCGTCAACCCGAAGCTTCCATGGGGTGTTGATCCGTTTCTGAAAGAACCTGGTTTTGCCACCATTCCCGAAGTCAAAGACAAGTTCAAGCTCGGTGGCATCATGTATGACAAAAGTCAGCCCATGGCCGTTGTAAACGGCAAGTCGGTTCATGTCGGCGATTTTGTCGAAGACCGCATGATCGAACGCATCGGTGAGAATTACGTCATTCTCAAAAAACAAAGTTCTGAAATTGAAATCAGTCTGCCCCCGATTCGCGACCCGGCATCTGTCGAGAGCGGAGACGAAGAGGATAGTGCAGAGGGGGATGAAGAATGAAAAATTCAATCAAGCTCTTTTTAACGATTACGCTTTTTTGTGGGTTCTTTCTAACGGCGATTTGCCACTCGGAAGAGCTCGATTCGCAATTGTCGATGAACGTAGTCGACTCTCCGCTTAAAGGAGTGCTCGAAATGATCGCCCTGAAATCGGGTATGACCCTGGTCATGGATGATGATCCAAAGATCAATGTGTCAATCGCCCAATCCGGTGTGACTGCTCGTCAATTGCTCGAAAAAATATCTTCCGATCAACAGATCGAATACATGGTGTCGGGCAATCAGCTGATTGTGACCAAGCGTAAGGGAGCTTCGGCATCGATGGGAGTGAATGGCGAACCCAAAGACATTATTCTGCACTATGCTTCTGCTTCAGAGTTACTGCCTAAATTAACCACGGTCATCGGATCGGATGGAAAATTACTGGTCGATGAACATCAGAATAGACTGATTTTTGTTGGGTCAGCACGCACCCTCGAAAAGGTTAAAAATGTGGTGGCGCTGTTTGATACGCCACCCAAGCAAATCATGATCGAAGCGTTGATTGTCGAAACCACGCATCAATTCTTGCAGGATATCGGCATTTCGGTCAGCGGAATCGGCGATGGAATCACGACTCCCGGGCCGACCACTCCAAACATCAGTTTTAAAGGTGTGATCGGTAATGTGAGCAGTCGTGCCTTGGATATTAAACTGACTGCGGCGGAATCAAAAGGTGATGCAAAAGTCCTATCTCGTCCGAAGGTCACCACCTTGAATAATCGGCAGGCGAAAGTTGAAAGCGGTACGACTTATACGGTCAAGACCTTGAGTAATGTTCCGGTGCAAGGTACGAAAGATGCGACTACTCCTGGAATTCTGACCGGAGGTCTCTCGTCAGTCGAAGCGGGATTGTCTTTGACCATTTTGCCGACTCTCGTGGGCGAAGGTCAGATCAAAATGATTGTCGATGTAAATGACTCGACTCCGGATGCCAGTGGTGCGGTGGACGGAATTCCTGGAATTCTTAAGAATTCGGCAAACACTGCGGTAATCGTGGGAAACAAGCAGACTGCGGTCATTGCCGGCTTGATCAAACAATCGCACTCAAAAAACCATTCTGGTGTGCCAATTCTGATGGATATACCTTTGATCGGCGCGCTGTTTCGCTCGAGCTCGGTGAATGATTCGAATAATGAGCTGGTAATTTTTCTGACGCCGACAATCGATGAAGCCCTGTCGCCAGAAGACCGAAAGATTGCTACCGCAAAAGAAATTTCTGCCGCGATGGATGGAACGGCGACTTCAAAAGTCGAAGGGGCTAAAAAGATGTCCCAGGAAATTGAAAAGGCTTCAGAACCATAGTAGATTGAAAGAGAATGCCGAAATATTATTATCGGGCTCGGAACCGAAAAGGTGAAGTTGTCGAAGGATCGATCGAAGCGGACAACTTATTTCTCGCTCGAAAGGCATTGGTTAAGCAAAACCTGATCGTTCTCGGTGTCGACCGTTTTAATCTGAAGATCATGTTCCGGATGTTTTCGGACGCATTCGAAAAGTTTACGACTAAAATTACGCTCGAAGAAAAACTGGTGTTCATGAGCCAGCTCGAAACCGGAATCTCGGTGGGTATTCCGCTGCTTCAAATGCTGAACCTGCTTTCGGAAGAAGCCCAGAATAAAACTCTGAGGCATGCATTGGTCAGTATCACCACGGATATTACCGAAGGTGGCACTTTGCATGAGGCCTTCGCAAAACATCCAGCCATATTTGATCCGGTTGCGGTCGGGTTGATCAAGACCGGCGAGGTGACCGGTAAGCTCGAGTCTACTTTGAATCGCATCAGCACCATGATCGAGCAGCAGGCCGAAAATGACGCCAAAGTAAAATCGGCGCTTTTTTATCCGAAAATTGTAGTCGTGGTTCTGGTGGTGGTGATTGGGGTGGTGGTCTATTTTGTCATTCCTAAATTAAAAGGCTTCTTGAATTCATTGGGCTCTGATCTTCCGCCAATTACCCAATTTGTGGTCAGCAGCTCAGACTTCTTCATTCACTACTGGTATTTGATCGTAGCCGGTGCCATGGCGATTCGCTTCGGGTACGAGAAATATGCGGCCACGGCGAAAGGCAAGTTTCAGATTGATCGCCTGAAGCTCAAGCTACCGATTTTCGGGCGGGTGTTTCTCTATCTTGAATTGAATAACCTCTGCGTCATTCTCGAGTTGCTACTGGATAGCGGTATTCCACTCATGGACTCGTTGGACACCTTGAAGGATTCTCAAAAGAACGAGCTTTTTAAACAGGCCCTGACTCATTGTCAGAGTGAGATTGCCAAGGGGGGGAGTCTGAGTATTGCCCTGGGGTCGGCTCCGTTTTTTCCGGGAACGTTTAAAAGCCTGCTTTCGATCGGTGAGGAGTCGGGTAGGCTTCAGCCCGTGCTGAAAAGAATCGGTCGGTATTATCAGGTGCAAATCGATTATAGTTTGAATAACCTGGCAAAGTTGCTTGAACCCGTGCTTTTGGCGATTATTTTTGCCATGGTGGCAGTCATTGCCTTAGCGGTCATGCTTCCGATTTGGAAAATGAACTCGGCTTTGCACCACTAGTGGTGAATCCGAGGATAGCGCCGTCAAGGGTCTGACTTAAAATCCTGAGCTAAATCCTATAATTTATATGTATTCATTTCTTTAATTATGTTGTTATAGTTGAATATAAGAAGTTATTTCCGGAATGGGTCATCGACAATAGGAGAATCGAACCGTGAAAAGATCGAAGAAAAATAATCAAGGTTTTACGCTGATCGAGATGTTGATGGTGGTTTTGCTGATCGGAATTCTCGCAGCCATCGGTGTAACACAATTTGTGAACTTCTCGAAAGAAGCGAAGGAAGCCGCCGTTAAAGGTAACTTGGCTATCATTCGAAACGCGATAGCGGTGCAAGCCTCTCAGGTTGCGGTCAGGTGTAACGTCACCGGAGCATTTCCTCCTGCAGACAGTTTCGCTCTCAATGATATCACGGCGGGTGCTTTGCCACTGTGTACCACTACTCAAATCGCTAATGCGGCTGACCGAATCTTCATCGCAAGCAGTATTCCACCTAATCCATGGTCAGTGAATCAAACTCTATCTGCTCCTGGTACAGCTGTGATTGCTGCAGCTCCGGGTGCAGCCCTGAATGCGAATGACATCGTCGATTGCGTATCGACCATGACCTCATCAGCGCTTTGCGAAGCGACTCGAACTGCGGGTAAGAATTGTGCTGCGGGTGTTGCATTTGCCGGTACTACAGCGGGCGCGGCTACCATTAACGAGGGCGGCTGGTGTTATGATTCAGTAACCGGAAACCTTTGGGCGAACACAGGTAATAACGACGGTGTCAGTCCTGCAGACGGTGGCGGTACCGAGTACCAGTATTAGTTCTTGGATTTAAAACATAAAAACGGTTTTACCCTGATCGAAACCCTCATGGTTCTTGCGCTTCTAGCGGTGCTTGCAGCAGTGGGAATATCCCAATTCGTTAATTTCGGAACCGACGCAAAAATTGCAGTCACTACCGAAAAATTAATCGCTTTTAAAGCCGCCATTGTCGGCGATGCGAGGCTCGTTTCGGCAGGACAACTCTCAAAACCAGGTTACTTGATCGATTGCTTGGGCGTTCCAGATCTACTTTCTGATTTAGTTGCGATGCCAGGTTCTGGAACCTGTTCGGTTGCTTACGATCCATTTTTAAAGCAGGGATGGCGTGGTCCGTATGTGTCGGATACAGATCCTAATTATAGTACTGATGCATGGGGTCAGCCGATTTGGTACGATAAGGTAGGCCGAACGATTACGAGTCGTGGGCCTGATCAAGTCTTAGGAACAGGCGATGATATCGTTATCTCATTCTAACCAGCAAAAGGGTTTTGGACTGATCGGCGTGATGCTGGCTCTTTTGCTCTTTGCACTCTTAATTGCAGGAGCCATGGTGATGTTAGGGCCTATGATCGGAACCGCGCAAAGTCGCGAAACCACCGAAAAGGCCTTGGCACTTCGAACTGCACTTCAGGCCTATAAATTAAGTCATGGCGGAAAAACGGTGGGTACCTATCCGGCTGACTTTAACCATTTACTTACCAATCTCGGTGAGCCCGCCTGCGATGTGGACAATAATCCCGCCGATGTAGACACTTATCTTACGCTGCAAGGGTGGTGTGGACCTTACGTCGATCAGGTCTTTCAAAATCTGCCGAATGATTTTAAAACAGATGGGTGGGGAACTCTTTTTCTATTCGATCAACCCAGCGGAAATTTAACGAGCTGTGGGCCAGATCGAATCTGTGGCGGAGCGGGAGCGGCTGATGATCTCTTATTTGTGCCGTAAAATTTGCTTAAAAAAAGATGGGTTTACCATGGTCGAACTCTTGATGAGTATCGGCCTGCTCGTCATCCTTTCGGTCATTTCGATCGAGATGATTTCGAGTCAGGTAGATTCCGCTCGTTTTGATGAAACGGTAGCAATCCTGACTAAAATTCGTGAAGGCATGACCGGTAATCCGGATGTTAAAGTTTCGGGCAGTCGCAGTAGCTTTGGCTATGTAGGCGACATCGGTGCATTTGGCCACATCGCAGATTTGGTTACCAATCCGAGCTTACCTGCCTATGCGGTCAGTGCGACTTCTCGTTTTGGTCTGGGGTGGAACGGCCCCTACGTAGAAGGCACTGGGCCCAGTACTAGTTTTGTGAATGATGCTTGGGGTACTCCATTTGTGTATCTTGCTCCGTATTCTGGGTACATGGGCTACGGCGCATATGATGGGTATGTCGGAAGTTACGGTGCCGACAAAGTGTTTGGAACCACTCCCGGAAATCCATTCTCTCAGGACATTTGGGAAGTGCTTCCGGTAAACATGGTGACCTCGACGGTCAGTGGATTTATTTGTCAGGGAGGCGCGCCGTTTGTGGGTACTGCTGAGGTCGAATTGAACTATCCCGATGGTTTAGGGGTGCTGAAGCAGGTACTGCATCCCGTGGCCCCTGCCGCTCAAGGAGCATTTTCATTTACCACGGTTCCTTGGGGCGTTCGCTCGATTACCATCTATCAACCGAATAAGGCCGGTGCCACTTCGACTTTAGGGCCGGTACTGATTACGGTGGATAAGCCTAATTTTGTGGTGCCTTGCGATCGAATTGATGTGGGCACCTAGTATCAGGCTGAATTCTTGGCAGTCTTATCCTTTGAGTCGATTCACCCAACGCTGAATGGTAATTTCTCCTGGCCCAGCGACCAAAATCCAGAACGCTAAAACCAAGTATAAAAATTCAGTAAAATTAAAAAGGTCTGAAAATTTTCCGAATTGATCGCCCTTCGTTTTAATCATCGCCATGATCATGATCCAAATTAGGGGTACCGCTGCAGTTCTTGCGTACACACCGAAGAGCATGCAAAGGCCGATCAAGAGTTCAGTCCATGCCACTAAGTTAGCCGACAATAGGGGATAGCTGATGTGCAGACTTACAAAATATTCAGCCACCCGATCGAGCTTCTGCAGTTTGCCGGCGCCCGCTACTAAAAAAACGACAGCAAGGGTAATGCGCGCGAGGAGGGGCGGAAGGCACTTCATTTTATCCAATTGAGCGAGGATCTTTTGTTGAAAGGTGGTCATGCCTCTAGTTTGTACTGAACTTTTTATTGGCGCAAGGTCGGATAAGCGTAGTTGGCGCTTGGGCAAACGTTTACGCCTGGCGTTCCGCAAGCGGTTCCGCCGGTAGGAGCGACCCAGACTGAGCCGTTAAATCTAGTTCCGCCTGAGTAATCCCAGCCCGCGAAGTTCCAGTTTGCGTTGGTCGAATCCTTGAGTTGGGCGGCGGTACATCTCGAACCATGGGCATTGGCGCCAGTGACGTTGGCATCGCAAGTCGTATAGGTAACGTAGGCGTCTGTGATTGCGCCATTGACCAGCCAGTAGTTGTTATTCGAAGTTGGGCTGGTTACGGAGTTGTATCCAAAACCTTGGCCTGTAGACGTGGCGAGCGTGTAGTTATAATTGATGGTGCTAGTCGCGTCGTTCCAGGCACAACCATAGAAACCGCCTACATAAGTTCCACCCGTCACGCTCGCTCCTGCAGCATAGTTCTGAGATACCGTCTGTCCATCGTCCTTACCGATAAACCCGCCAATACAAGAAGTGTATACGCTTCCCCCGCTTCCCGAAACGCTTCCGGATTCCCAGCTCTGTGAAATCGGACCAGTGACAGAGCCTGCAAATCCACCGACAATAGAGCTGCTAAATGTATCGCTGACGTTACCGGTAGAATAACATTTGGTAATGGTTCCGCTGGTTCCTGCAAAACCCCCAACGCTGGTAATAGTTGCTGTAGTGGTGACGTTACCGGTTGCATAATCGCCAGATAAAGTTCCTCCATAATTATAGCCCATGAAGCCGCCCAGTCCGACACCTCCACCTGTAACGTTTCCGGTTGCGTAACTGCTGGTGATGCTAGCTGAACCGCTAAGCACATATAAATAGCCTACGTTACCGCCCACGTTGGTGCCGCCACCACCGGTGATATTTCCGGTAGAATAATTGCTAGAAATACTCGCGACGGTAGGTGTTCTGATGTAAAGATATCCGGCAATTCCGCCATGGGCACCGGTGCTGGCAGTGGTGCCCGCGGTTACGTTTCCGCCATTAGCATTGCCGGTCAAGGTAATTCCAGATGGAACGGCTAAGCTAGACATACCGGCATAAGTATATCCCAAAATTCCTCCCAGGTTTGTATTCGCTCCGGTAGTAGCGGCCACGTTTCCGTAGTTCGTGTTGTTGGTTACGGTATAAAAGTTATTGGTCGTTCCGGTCCATTGATTACCGGTCAAGCTGCCGACGATTCCGGCCGCATTAGAACCAGCAGTTGCATTGTCAGTAACGGTACCGTAGTTGGTGTTGTGATCGAGTGTGAGTGTATAATAAGTCACCCAGTAAACCGAACTTAGACCACCGTAAAATCCACCGAGAATACCACCCGCATAATAGGTTCCGCCTGAAGGAATCAGTACTGATCCATAGAATTTGTTATAACTGAGTGTGCCGGTATAGGCGAGGCTAGTCATCTTGTAACTTTGAACATAGCCCATGATGCCGCCGACATAAGAATATCCTTGTACCAATCCGGTCGCGACGATCGAAGTAAAAGACTGATTACCCGCATAGAACGGAGTTAAACCAGAATCGGTCATCCATCCCACGGCGCCACCCACATCAGCAGCAGTAGTGATGACGTTTGCAGCGCAAAATGAGTTCTTAAGATCTTGTGTGGCGAGTGCGCCGTTTGCACTGTTACCCCATTTGTATTGGCCGACGATACCGCCCGTGTAAGTTCCTGTAGTGGCACTGACTAAGCCTGAGGTCATGGCATATTGAATGGTGGCATCGGTTTGATTGGTGGTTCCGAGAACCTGACCGACCAATAATCCGTTAGCAGTGCCGGTTGTGGTTTTTACATAACCCGATACGAAATCATCCGTCAGTTTGGCTTGGTAGTTTCCGGCTCCGCCGTTCGTTCCGATAAACGCAGCGGTGTTGCTCGCAGTTCCGGTAACGCTAGCATAGAGCATATTTACTTTTTGAATGGTGGTACCCTGATTGGCAGGATTGACAGTGGTAATCAGCGGCACGCCAGTGGCACTCGTGTAACCATAAATAATGTGCTCGTTACCATCGAGGTTAGAGTTCAAAGTCGAGAGTGCCGTTGGAATCGACGTCGGTGTAAAATCCGCGCCGAGCTGAAAATAATTGGTCGAAAGGTTACAGCTGGTTCCGTTGCAATAGGTTGCATTTGTCATGTTCGACCATTGGCCGGTATTGCACACGAGGTATGGATTGGCTTGGGTTCCTGCATTGGTCGAGCTGCCGGTTAAGAATCCGCCGAGAACGTGGGTGTTAAAGGTTGCAGTGGTTTGAGTTTCTGCTGCTGGGCCATTCAGTGTAATCGTGCTGCCGTTAATTGCAGTAATGAGAGTGTTTCCTGGCAAATAGGTTCCAACAATGATTTGCCCAACTGCCAGACCGGTGGTGCTCGATGCATTGGTAATGGTATAACGACCGGCAACAGTGTCACCGGTAATCGTTCCGGGTGCAGTTGTATCGCAAACTGGTTCTGATCCGAGTGAGCTCATGATTCGAACCTTGGCAATACTTTGGGTTCGGGCGCTTCCGACTATCATGGTTAATCCGGTCGTATTGTTGTTTGCAGCAGCACTCAACGTGAGGGTGCTTCCGCTGATAGCAGAAATTGTGGTTCCGTTGATGATTCCGATTCCGGTAATCGTTTGTCCGACCGCAAGGCCAGCGGTGCTCGAGACGCTGGTTACTGAAGTGCTGCCTGCGGTAATGTTACCGGTGAAAGAATGCGGAACGATCTGGGCGAAGAATGATTTGTTAATTCCTGCATTAGAAGCAGAAACAGGTACGCTGACTGCAATCTCTTGGTTGGTGGTTCCCGAAGTAAACGTTACGGTTTGAAGCGTACTGGTGTAATCGGTTCCTGCAGTTCCGGTTCCATCGAAGAAAATAACATCAACCGGTTCAGTGTTTGATTGGTTAAATGGACGTTGTAAATAAAGTGTCGCGGTCGATGCGCCTGGTGTAGTCGAGTAGAATGAATGCGAGAACATGACGTGTCCGCCGCCGCCATAAGTCGGAGTTACATAGTTCGGATCGACAATGTTCACTTGTGCTTGTGGTACCGGTGGCAATACTGCGCCGTTACCAGGCACGCTTAACGTCACTACAAAATAGGTATCCGCAGTTACGGTCGCACTATGACCAATGACAAAGTTATGCGAATCAACAACCACGCTCGATGATCCGTTAGGAATAGAGGCTGTGTAGCTTCCATTAGTAAGTTGGGTACCGGTAACGGCACTGATACCGGTATAACTGACGGTCACAGTAGTTGCGCCCGAGCTATTGTAAAGGCTTCCGTTGTTTAAGAGTGAGACATAGATCGGAGAACCAACAGGAACACCGTAGTCTACGTTACTTGCGCAACCAGTAGGGCTCAGCGAACACTGAGATGCAATGACCGAGAAGTCATTTCTAACGTTACCCAGAACATCTGTGAATTGCAGAGTCGGAACTTCGTAATCGTAGGTGGCGTAAACGCTCGAGCAAGCCGAAACCGTGCCGCGAGCGCTCGTTGTCTGAGCATAATACCGTTGAGGGCCGGTCGCACTAAGTGTGGTCGTGACAACCACTGGAACACTGGTTCCGGTAGCGGTGAGGCTTCCTTTAAACGCTGGCATACCGCAAGTGTTGTTTGCGTAAATCGCAACCGAATCGCCCGCATTAAAAACAGGAAGGGTAACGGTAAAGGTTGGAGTAGCGCTCGAGCCTGGAGAACTCACTGGAGTAGTCAGTGTCACTGCGGTCGGGGTAGCTGGAGTGACTGCAGCCAAAGTTTCAGTTACTGGAACCGAAGCGATCGTACGAGAAGATCCATCGTTCATGGTGGCAGAGAAGGTGTGGCTTCCGTCACTTAATCCCATGCCCAAAAGATCGATCGTCATGCTAAAAGTGGTGCCGTTACAAACTCCGCCTACTGGGCTTAAAGCAGCACTTCCATCGACAAAGACCGAAACTTGCTGGCCATTGATATTACATAAGCCTGAGACGGTAAAGGTATGGGTGTTTGCGGCACCATTGATGGTACCAGATGCAGCAGGTACGGTGACGTAGACCCGCGCACTGGTTGCAGAGCTAGGATAAATCAAAGTGGGATAAGGATAAGTGACGGTAGGACAGCCGCCTGCAGGCGAAAGTTGTGAAGTGCCGCAGTTTCCGATTTCGTACCAATAGTTGGTGGTTTCAAAAGCGCTATCCCATCCGGCATATGCAGAATAAATATTGTTCGAGAAGCTGACGCCACTGCCGGTAGCGTTTGCGCTCATGACGACAGTTGATCCGTAAATTGCCGAGATCGTAGCAGTGGCTGGAATTCCGGTTCCGTTAATTCCTTGACCAACCGCAAGTCCTGCAGTGCTGCTCACTCCAGTGATATTTGGGCTACCGCTGGTTACGGTTCCACTGTAAGAAGTGCCAACGCCGTAGCTGAGCTGTTGAGCAGTAACGCTTTGAGCGTAAGTATCGGTCAAACCCGATTGCGCAAGCCAGTAGTTTTGGTTGGCCGTAATGGTACCCGCACTATAGACCATAAAACCACTTTTGGTAGTCGCAGTTGTCGGAAGGGTAATCGTATAGCACTGATTGTAGGTGGACGTGCTGCCTACAAAACCTGCAAAACCTGCAGCATCCGTCGCAGCTGAGGCGGTATTTCCTGCAGAATAACATTGATTAAATGTAGAAGTAGGGCTCACGTAGCCGACAAATCCACCTGCATACGTTCCGGTAGTCGATACGTTACCTGTCGACCAACATTGGCTCATGGTAGAAACCGTAGTAATACCTGCAAATCCGCCGACTGAGGTCGTGGCGTGGGTATCCGTAACGTTGCCTGATGCAAAACAGTTGGTCTCGTTGGCGTCCTGATTGTAGCCTACGAATCCACCTAGGTAACTGGCGTTTGCAGTACCAGTAACATTACCGGTGGCGTAACTGTTAGAGATGGCAATCGAGTTTGCAGCGTTTCCGGCGTTCCAACCGACGAAGCCTCCAGAATAGTTTCCGCCTGCCGTCACGTTTCCGGTTTCGAAGTCATTCGAATACGAAGCAGTACCGCTAAATGGATAGAGTTGCCCGACGAAACCAGCGCAATACGGCGCAGTTCCGCAGTTGATGTTACCGGTAGAGTAGTTTCCGGTAACAGTATAGACGGTCGGAGTTCGAGTTTGAATATAACCAATTACTCCGCCCACTCCGCCGCTTCCCGCAACTCCCGCGGTGACGTTACCCGAATTGATATTGCCCGTAAAACTTGCACCATCAGGAATCGCACCGCTGCCCATTCCGAAGTAAACGTAACCCAGTACTCCGCCCATGTATCCTGTAGTTCCTGTAGTTGCGGCGACATTACCCATGTTGGTAGAGTTAGTGACGTTGACAAAGTATGAAGTTTCTCCAGCGGTAGAAGCATGTGAAATGGATGAAACGATACCAGCTGCGCCCAGTCCACCTGATGCACTGTCGGTTACCGTACCGCTATTCACATCGTGGTCTACGGTCACGGTCATGTATTCGCAAAGACCCGCACCGAATCCGGCACCACCGCAGTAAATGCCGCCAACGATTCCTCCGACGTAGTGTGTTCCTGTTGATGGAATCAATGCAGAACCCGAGAAGTTACTGTAGGAAAGAGTAAAGGTGTAAGGAACAGTGGTCGCTTTTTCGGTAGAAAAGGCACCCAAAATGCCACCGACGTATGTATAGCCCGACACATAACCCGTCGATTGAATTGCGGTGAGGGTTTGATTACCCATGAAGTATGAGCTGGCTAGAGAATCTAGAATGTAGCCGACTGCGCCGCCGACTTCACCACCCGTAGTAATGACGTTTGCAGTCGTAAATGAATTTCTAAGGTCGAGTGTCGACAATGCACCGTTTGCGCTGTTACCCCATTTGTACTCACCGACGAGTCCACCGACGTACAAGGCAGTGGTAGCGCTGACGAGACCCGAGACCATGCCATATTGAATGGTCGCACTCGTTTGATTGGTGGTGCCGAGCATCTGTGCGACGAGGAGTGCATCTGCGTTTCCGGTAGTCGTTTTTACGTATCCAGAAACAAAGTCATCGGTGAGGATGGCTTGATAGTTCGATGCTCCACCGTTTACTCCGATGAAGGCTGCAGAATTGGCAAGAGTGCCGGTGACTGAAGCGTAAAGCATGTTGATTTTTTGAAGGGTAGTGCCGCCTCCTGATGGATTGACGGTGGCAAAAAGCGGAACGCTAGCGACGCTCGCGTAGTCGTAAATGATATGTTCATTTCCGTCGAGGTTTGCAGACATCGTAGAAATTGCGGCCGGAACAGCAGATGGAGTAAAGTCCGCAGCCAGCATGAAATTGTTACCAGCTGTATTACAGGTTGAGCCATTACAATAAGACGTGCTGGAACCCATGTTCGTCCACTGTCCGGTATTGCACACCAGGTAAGGATTGCTTGATGAGCCACCATTGGTTGCGCTTCCGGTAAAGAAGCCACCAAACACATGGGTATTCAGTGTCACTCCGGTTCCTGTTCCTGTTGCGGCGTTGTTCAGGGTCAAAGTGGTTCCACTAATGGCAGTAATAACTGTATTTCCTGCGATGTTTGCACCTGCGAGAATTTGCCCAATTGCCAAACCAGAAGCGCTAGAAACGGTAATGATGTTGCTTCCCACGGTCGTGTTTGCTGTGATGGTGCCGGGTGCAGCAGAGTCGCAGGCTTCGCCTGAACTTAAAATCCTGATTTTTGCGATACTCTGCGATCGGGCCGAGCCGACTGTTAAGTTTTGGCTGGTGACACTGTAGTTTGCAGCGGCGCTTAAGGTCAGGGTGCTTCCGCTGATGGCTGAAATCGTAGTGCCGTTGATGATGCCCACTCCGGTGATCGTTTGTCCGACAGCAAGTCCTGTGGTGCTCGAAACGCTGGTGACTGAGGTGCTGCCGGCAGTAATCGTTCCGGTAAATGCATGAGGAACAATTTGCGCGAAGAATGATTTGTTTACGCCATTAGTGCCGGTAGTGACCGGAACAGTAACTGCGATTTCTTGTTTGGTGGTTCCTGAAGTAAAGGTGACGGTCTGGGTAGTGCCAGTATAATCGGTTCCAGCAGCGCCTGTTCCATCGAAGAATTTTACATCAACCGGTTCTGTCGTGCTTTGATTGAAAGGTCGCTGCAAATAAAGTGTTGCGGTCGATCCCCCAGCGGTGGTCGAGTAGAACGAATGCGAGAACATGACGTCGCCGCCACCGCCATAGGTCGGGGTAACATAGTTCGGATCGACAATGTTTACCTGAGCCTGTGGGGCAGTTGCGAGTACAGCGCCATTGTTTGGCGCACTCAGTGTGATTACAAAATAAGTGTCAGCAGTAACTGTGGCGCTATGGCCGATGACAAAGTTATGCGAATCGACCACTACACTCGAAGCACCGTTTGGAATGGTGGCTGTGTAGCTACCGTTTGTGAGTTGGGTTCCGGTTACTGCACTGATTCCGGTGTAAGTGACTGTTACAGAAGTTGCACCGGAGCTGTTGTAAAGTGCACCAGCGTTTAAGAGTGAAATATAAATAGGCGACCCGACAGGTACACCGTAATCAACGTTGCTTGCGCAACCCGTAGGGCTGGTTGAACATATTGATGCGATCACTGAAAAACCAGTGCGAATATTGCCGTTTACGTCTGTAAATTGCATGATCGGAGTTTCGTAATCATAGGTAACATGGGCGCTCGAGCAGGCCGAAATGTTGCCATAGGCATTGGCGGTTTGTGCGTAATACGTTTGCGGGCCGATTGCGGCAAGTGCCGGGCTTACGGTTACGTTTACGCTGGTGCCCGAAGCAGTTGCAGTTCCTTTGTAGGATGGAGCAGCACAAGAACTATTGGTATAGAGAGAGACGGTGTTGCCCGCTGTAAATGCAGAAAGGGTAACAGTCAGTACCGGCGAAGCATTCGATCCTGGCGAAGAAGCAGGGGTGTTCAACGCAATGGCGGTTGGAGCCGGTGGAATGACCGTGTTGTCGATTACCGCAACCGAGTTCGTCATGATGTTGGAAGAGCCATCTGGCATTGAAGCCATAATAGTGTGGGTGCCGTCGGTCAGGGTGCTTGCATTAAACGTGATCGAGAATTGTGGACTTGAACCCGTTGCGCAGACTGCAGTGCCCACGCTAGAGCCATCGACATATACTGTAACGGTATTGCCGTTTACGTTACAAGTACCTGAAACCGTATAGCTGTTCATGTTGCCAGTGGTAATGGTCGGAGCCGAGCTGATGTAAATACGAGCGCTGGTGGCACTCGAAGGATAAATCAAAGTAGGGAATGGGTAACTTGCAGTTGGACACCCACCGGTAGGTGAAAGTTGTGAGCTTGCGCAGCTTCCGAGTTCGTACCAGTAGTTCGAGGTGGTAAAGTCGGTATCCCAGCCTGCGTAGTTGTAAATGTCGTTTGAGAAGCTTGTGCCGGAACCGGTAGGAGTTGCACTCAAAGCAACCCAGTTAGAGCCAACGGACGTAATGGTCGTGTTGGCAGGAATATTGGTGCCGGAAATCAATTGGCCCGGAGCAAGTCCTGTGGTGCTGGATAATCCGGTAATGGTGGCCGCAGCGCTTGAGTAAGTTCCACTATAAGTAGCGCCGACGGCGTGGGTGAGTTGGGTGTATGGAATTCCGGGGAGTGTGTCGGTTACGCCATTGTTGGCAAGCCAATAGCTGTTGGACGAAGTGACTGCGCCACCTGCAGACAAGTAAGCAAAGCCATATTTGTTTGTGGCCGAAGGTGAAGTGATCGTATAGCTCTGATTCGCAGTCAAGGTGGCTGCAGAAATAATGGTAGTAAAACCAGCTGCGTGAGCGCTAGCGGTAGCCGTTGCACCTGCCGAATAACATTGGCTCACTGTACTGTTTGCCGCAACTTGACCGATAAAGCCCGCTGCATAATCACCGTTAATCGAAACGCTACCGGTCGACCAACATTGAGATGCCGTAATCGTGCTTGCTCCGTATCCGATAAAGCCACCTGCGATCGTACTGACGTGTCCTGAGTCGGTGATGTTTCCGGTGGCATAACATTTAACAAAAGTGGCCGGTACTGGATAACCTGCAAAGCCGCCGATGTAACTTACGTTCGCAGTAGTAGAAATGTTTCCGGTTGCGTAACAATTGGTAAAGGTCACAGTGGCAGCTTCGCCTGCGAAACCACCTGCGTAGTTTCCTCCGGTGGTTACGCTTCCGGTCGCATAACAGTTGGTAAAGTTTTCGTATGAAGGATAACCTACGAAGCCAGCAGTATTGGCAGTCACGCCGGTAACATTTCCGGTCGCGCTCGAATTACTGACTGGAATGTAGTTTGCAATTGAGCCCGGTGATTGAATGCTTCCGGCAAAACCACCACATATGGCAACTCCACCACAAGCTACGTTGCCGGTTGCATGGTTGTTGGTGATGGAAGAAGAAGTCAGATAATTCGCCTGAACGATCCCGACGAAACCGCCCCAATAGTTCGCACCTGTAGTATTTGAATTGTAGTTTACGTTTCCAACAGCTGTATTTCCGCTGATGGTCATCGAATTATTGACACTGTTTGTGCTATCGGTAAAAGCAATAATTCCAATCAGACCCCCACTCATCGCAGAAGTATTCGTGGTAGCAGTAACTGTTCCGTAAGAAATGTTATTGGTGATATTCAGTGCAATATTGGTGGGCGATGCACTATTGGTGTTCAGGCTATAATAGCCTAAGACTCCACCCATACGGGCTGCGGTTCCTGAACTCAGGGTTCCGTAGTTGATATTTTGATCAAGAGTAAAGGTAGTGTAATTACAATAGCCGGTTCCGCTGCCGTTTCCACAATAGATATTTCCTACGATTCCACCCAGGGCATTGGTCCCTGATCCCATTGTCAGTGATCCGTAAAAGCTGTTGTGGCTTGCTGTAATAGTGACTGGGGTAACGCTCGTCTTGTCCTGGGCGATGATACCGATAATTCCGCCACCGAGGCCGACAGTCTTGATGTAGCCAGTAGAAGTGAGATAATCGTAGTGTCCGCCACCCACATTGGTAACTGCACCATAATCGCCTGGTGCGCCAATAACTCCACCGGCATTTCCTCCCAGATTCATTAATACGTTTGCCGTACTAAACGAGTTTTTAACATCGACGGTGGCTGATAGGCTCGAAGTCGCAATCCACCCCGTTTGTCCGAGAATAGGGCCTGCGCCTCCGACGTTTTGATTGTCGTTCAGTAATCCCGCAGCCATTCCGTATTGGGTACTGATGTCTTGTGCATTGGCACTGACGTTCTTGTATTGCTCGAGAATCGAAGTCTGGTAGGCGGAACCGGTGTTGCTGTAGACGTAACCAGAAGCAAACAAATCAATGAGTTTTGCTCCATATCCGCTGCCGGTTGCACCATTCGAACCGATCAACAGTGCGCCGCCCGCTGTAGCTGTAATCGAAGATCCGTAAAGAAGGTTGAACTTCTGAATCGTTGATGCAGCGGTCGTAGGATTGATGCTGTTAAAGATTGCGTTTCCATTAACGGGTGACGAGTAATTATAAACAATATGCTCGTTACCGTTAAAGTTCGCATTCATGTTGGCAGTAATCGGAGCAGTTGCGGTAAGGTCGTTTACGAGTTGAAAGTTATTGGTCTGTACGCTACAGCTAGTTGAGCCGTTACCGCAAAGGGTGGTGCTAGCCATGTTTGCAAACTGGGTATTGTTGCATACTAAGTAAGGATTGCTGGCCGAGCCTGCTGTTGCAGCGTTTGAAACCACGTTCGCGTACGAAGTTCCGAGTAAGAAACCTCCGAATGGGTGAGTCGTAATCGTAAATGAACCGGTGGTGCCAGTAATGTTGTTATTGATGGTGATGCTGTTTGCAGTAAACGCGGTAATATATGAATTCGCCGCAATCCTAGTCACCGTACTAGTGGATGCAATCAGCTGGCCCAAAGCCAAACCAGCCGTGCTCGAAACGCCGGTAATGACGTTGCTGCCGACTGTGCCGGTTCCGGTAACAGTTGCAACGGCAGTCGAGTCACAGAAAGTAGGTTCGCCTGTGCTCATGACCAGAATTTTTGCAATACTTTGTGAGCGACCGTAACCCGTCATCAGTTTCACCGAGCTTGCAGTAGTGTTTGCAGCAGTGCTCAGGGTAATATTCGATCCGCTGATCGCTGAGATGGTAGTTCCTGAAATAATTCCAACGCCGGTAATGATATTTCCGACCGCTAAGCCTGTTGTGCTCGATACACTCGCCACGGTAGTGCTGCCTGCAGTGGTGTTTCCGGTAAATGCATGAGGTACAATTTGCGCGAAGAAAGATGTGTTTACACCGGTACTGCTTGGAGTTACCGGAACAGTAAACGTAATTTCCTGATTCGGAGTGGCTCCGCCGCCACAAGCGGTAGTGACGGTTCCGCAAAATGTGACGGTCTTAACCAATGCAATCGCACCGTTTTGTGCATTGGTCGCACAATTGCTACCGGTAAACGGAGAGTAGTCGGTATTACATTTTCCGGTACCATCGAACAATTCTACATCCACAGTTTCATCAACTGTAGTATTGAATGACCGATGCATAGTCAAAGTCACTGTGTTCAGGCTGCTTTTATAAAGTGAATCCGAGAAAGTAATGTCACCACCGCCGCCGTAACCGGCTGCGATCGTGTAGTTCTTGTCGATCAGGCTGACTTGGGCCAGACTGCTTCCGCCCAGAACTGCGCCGCCACTCGGGCTAGAGAGTGCAACCGTAAAGTAAGTGTCTCCGGTTACCGTCGCATTGACAGCCACACCGAATGAAGCGGTATCAAGATACACTCCAGAAACGCCGCTCGGAATCGTCAGGGTAGTCGTATATACGCCACCCGAAGCAGTGTATCCCGTGGTGGTAGGACTTCCGCTCCCTGCGGCGACTACCGGTGGAATTGCGTTAGAAGCGCTTGGAGAGAATTGTGTCGGTGCGAGTGCGGTCACTGGAGTAAGTGTTACTGTGACCGTGTTTGATCCTGTCGTGTAAGCAGTTCCCGGAACACCATTTACCGTTGCATATCTCGAGATATAAATCGGCGAACCCACCGGAACCATCGAGCTCGTGCTGACGCATCCAAGAGTAGGAGCCGCAACTTGTCCCGCCGAGCAGGCTTGAGCGAGAATCGAATAACCGGTTCTTGCGTTGCCGTTTGCATCAGTCAGACCGATATAAATTGGAGGTGCGGTAACCACGACGCTGATGTTGGCAGTCACTGCTCCATCGGTCGCAGTCACCGGCCAAGTGCCGACGTTATCAAAATTTACTGACACGGTACCGACACCGTTTGTCCAACTGGTAATCGAAGCAGGTGTTTTGGTCGCTGTCGCATCACCCGGTGTAGTGATTGCAGTTGAATCTGTAAAATTGGTTACGGCATTGTTGTTTACGTCGAGTGCGGTAACCGTATAAGTTTGTGCAGACCCGGTATAAGCCGTGGCCGAACCGGTAACGGTAAAGTGAGTGAGTGCACCCGAAGTGATGGTAATCACATCCTGGCTAGTGCTGTTGACTGCACTTGATGTTCCTTGAATGGTAACTGTGCCTGTGGTGTTACCCGAAAAAGTTGCTGAGAATAATCCGCTCGCTAAAGTTGCAGTTACCGGAAAGGTATTGTTCACCGCGCCACCACTTGCAGCAGAAACTTTGGTATAAGTAATGCTGGCCGGAGTACCGGTTGGACTTGCATTTCCGTATTGATCGAGCGGTGTCATTGAAGTAGTAATCGTGGTGCCTCCAGCGCTGGCTGCAACAGACTGTGAAGTCGCCACGAACGTTGATTTGGTAATGCTGAACGCTCCGACCGTCATGGTTACCGGAAAGTAGGCTGAAGTCAGAACAACGGCATTATCAGTAGCGCAAACATAGAGTGAGCCCACTTTAGTTGCAGAAACCGTACTGAACGTAACTAATCCTGGAGTGCCAGAAAGGGCAGTTGCGGGTGGGGCAGAGCCGCTAACCACGAGACCTGCTGTACCATTCGGACTCGATTGAATTCCCGGTGCCGCGCATGAGCTAGAAGAGTTTAAGGTAATGGCAACTGTAGCGGTGGATGCTACTGGGTTTCCGTTTACGTCTTGTGCTTGCACTGTCAGGTTTCCGAGAGCGGTATCAACTGATCCACCTGCAGGCGAAGTAGTAAATGCGAGTTTAGAAGCTGCGCCGGCTGTGATGGTAACCACATCCTGGCTGGTAGAGTTTACGGCGCTAACGGTTCCTTGTAAGGTAACAGTACCGGTGTGGTTACCCGAAATATTCGCCGAGTAAAGACCGCCCGAAAGGGTCGCAGTAATTGGAAAAGTATTATTGATCGTGCCACCGCTCGCGCTCGCCGCTTGAGTAAACGTAATCGAAGCAGGGGTTCCGGTTGGACTTGCATTGCCATGTGCATCGAGCGGAGTAATCGAAGCGGTGATGGTTGTACCGCCCGCACTCGAAACTACCGATTGAGAGGTCGAAACAAACGTCGAATTGGCGATGCTGAAGGCACCCGGAGTAACCGAGAGCGAGCCTGCGCAAACCGTTTTGGTCACTCCGCCGACGGTCGACGATGCAAGAATCGATTGGACCGAAGTCTTATAAATTTGAAGATTCGTAAACGTGCTCACGCCGGCCACTGCGTTGATCGAGGTCGAAGAGAGTGAGCTTGCAACTGTGCTCGAAGTACAGTCGATCGAAGAATAGCCTGCGAGGGTAATGGCTGAAGTATCCGTGTTTAAAACGTTATTGTTCACGTCATAAGCTTTGACTACTACGGTATTGGTAGCATCTGTGGTGGCTGGAGTCGTCGGCGCAGTCGTAAATGCAAGCGAGTTCAGGGCGCCACCGTTTACGGTCAGCGCCGCCGAGCATACTGTTTTGGTGACTCCGCCTACCGTTGAAGAGGCGAGGATGGATTGAACCGAAGTCTTATAAATTTGAAGTGCCGCAAAAGTACCGACGCCTAATGCTGCATTGACTGAAGTTGCTGAAAGCGCACTGGCTACGGTGCTGGTTGTACAGTTATTGGTAGAATAAGCGGTCAGGGTGACTGCAGATGTGTCGGTAGTAATGACGTTATTATTCACGTCCCACGCAGTGACTGCGATGGTGTTGGTAGCATCGGTTGTGGTTGGGGTAGTCGGTGGAGTGCTATAGGTCAGTGAGTTCAATGCTCCTGGATTGATGGTGAGCGAAGCCGCGCACACAGTTCTAGTTACGCCACCTACGGTGGTTGAAGCCAAAATCGATTGCACTGAGGTTTTGTAAATTTGAAGATTGCTAAATGTGCCTACACCGGCACTGGCATTCACCGAAGTAGCAGAGAGTGAGCTCGCGACTGTGGTAGTAGAACAGTTGGTAGTTGAATAGGCGGTCAGAGTGACGGCCGAGGTATCAGTAGAAAGTACGTTGTTGTTTACGTCGTATGCCGTTACTGCGACCGTGTTTGTAGAGTCGGTAGTCGTCGGTGAAGTTGGAGGAGTCGTAAAGACGATTGAGTTTAGTCCACTAGGATTTACAGTAAATGCACTCGAACAAACTTGCAGGGTTCCGTCGGTTGCACGCAATTTTACTGCATTGGTCTTTAGAATAGTCACGCCGGCAAAAGTGGCGGTGCTGCTACCCGACAGTACGATCGGATTGGTGGTAGCGGATAATCCAGAAGCAATATCGGCCGGGGCTCCGCAACTCGCAGAGGTATCTGCAGTCAGAGAAATCGATCCAGAATAATCCGTCTTTAAGTTATTGTTGGCATCATATACTTTGACCACGGGTTGAGTTCCGATCACCGTACCTGCAGTGTAAGTCGGAGCGCCCGTTCCTGGATCGGTTGTAAATGCAAGAGATGCAGCTGCTCCTGGATTGACCGTGAGTGAGCTTGCGCAAACCGTTTTGGTCACGCCACCTACGGTGGTCGAAGCAAGAATCGATTGCACTGATGTTTTGTAGATTTGAAGATTGGTAAAAGTAGATACTCCCGAACTTGCATTCACCGAGGTGCTTGAGAGTGAGCTAGATACGGTAGTGGTGGCGCAGTTGGTAGTTGAGTAACCCGTCAGGGTGATCGCCGAAGCATCAGTCGTTAAAACGTTATTATTGGCATCGTAAGCGGTTACGGCCACGGTGTGAGTTGCGTCCGTAGTTACTGGTGATGTTGGTGGCGTGGTAAACGCGATTGAGTTCAAAGCACCGACATTTACAACGATGGCGCCAGAGCAAACTGTTTTAGTGACGCCACCGACCGTGGTCGAAGCGAGAACCGATTGCACCGAAGTCTTATAAATTTGAAGGTTGGTAAACGTCGAAACTCCCGAACTTGCATTCACTGATGTAGATGAAAGCGCACTCGAAACCGTGCTGCTCGTACAATCCGTAGTAGAGTACGCTGCGAGGGTAATAGCCGAAGAATCGGTACTCAGGGCGTTATTGTTCGCATCCCATGCGGTCACAGCAGCTGTATGCATTGCATCGGTAGTGGTGGGAGTCGTAATTGGTGTCGAAAACGTAATTGAGTTTAGCGCGCCCGGATTGATGGTTAATGAACTTGCGCACGCGGTTTTGGTCACGCCGCCCACTGTGGTCGATGCGAGGATCGAATGAACTGTCGTCTTATATACTTGCAGATTGCTAAAAGTTCCGACGCCGGCACTTGCATTTACTGAAGTAGCAGAGAGTGCGCTCGATACCGTAGTCGTCGCGCAATTCGTAGTTGAATAAGCAGTCAGTGTAATTGCAGAAGTATCGGTAGAGAGTGCGTTATTGTTCACGTCGTAGGCGGTAAGCGCAATCGTGTTGGTAGCATCCGTTGTCGTTGGATTGGGTAAAGGTGTGGTATACGCCAGAGAGTTCAGTGCGCCCGGATTGACGACAATTGCGCCCGAACAAACCGTTTTAGTAACGCCGCCTACCGTGCTTGAGGCAAGGATCGATTGAACAGTTGTTTTATAAGTCTGAAGATTGGTAAAGGTGCTGACTCCAGCACTTGCGTTCACCGACGTTGCAGATAAGGCGCTCGAAACAGTGCTGGTGCTGCAATTCGTAGTCGAGTAAGCAGTCAACGTAATCGCAGAAGTGTCCGTGCTTAAAACGTTACCATTCGTATCATAAGCGGTGACTGCGACCGTATCGGTTTGATCAGTAGTGACTGGTGTTGTAGGAGGAGTGGTGTACGTCAGAGAATTCAGGGCGCCTGGGTTCACCGTAATCGCGCCTGAGCACGCGGTTTTGGTAATGCCACCCACGGTCGATGAAGCGAGAATCGAATGAACCGTTGTTTTATAAATTTGTTCGCTGGCAAAAGTTCCGATACCGCCACTGGTGCTCGCGCTCGGAACCGAAAGTGCACTGCCCACGGTGGTGGTGGTACAGTTCGTTGTGGTGTACGCAGTCAACGTCATCGACGAGGCAGAATCAGTGGTTAAAAGATTTCCGTACGCATCATATTCTTTGGCGACGATGGTGTTGGTAGCGTCGGTCGTAACTGGAGTGGTCGGTGGAGTTGTGTACACTAACGAGTTGAATACCCCTGGATTCACATTGAAAGCACCTGAGTTTGCAGTGTACGTATGTCCGTTGTAAGTAAAGGATGCAGTAACGGTAAAGCCGGTTCCGACGGTCTGAGTGGTCAGGGTCGCAAAGTTGGCCACGCCATGTGAGATTGTGTTCGACGTTGCACCAGCAGTCAGGCTTCCCGAGCTGATGGTCATGGTCATCGTGCCAGCGTTGATGCCTGAAACGATGACGTTACTTGCATCATAAAGGGTCACTGCAGGTTGGGTCGTAAAGGCGATCCCGGCATTGAAAGTCAGGCCAGTCAGATCAGTGGTAAAAGCAATATGATCGATGTTGGTCACATTCGCAATTTCAGTAAAACTTACGTATGGAGTAGCGCCATGTATCGTTGCAGACACTACGTTTCTTCCGCCACCACCACCGGTTGTAAAATTGATCTGGGCTTTACCCAGCGAGTCCGACGTGGTTTGCGCAGCCGATACGGTTCCACCTCCAGAGACGACAGCCCAATCTACTTTTGCGCCCGATACTACGTTTCCGGCCAAATCCAAAACACGTACGACCAGTGGGTTAGCAAGCATGGCTCCCGCCGCACCCGGAGCTTGGGCATCACCCGAAAGAATGACGATTTGTCGGTTGGTTCCGGTCGCTGCGGTTTCAGTAAATGTGGTCGTTACCGAAGTTCCTTGAATGGTGGCGCTCACCATGTTCAATCCAGGAACGGTTCCCGAAGTGTAAGTAATGGAAGCTTGTCCGAGTACGTCCGATTTGTTCAGGCTCGTCGACATTTGTCCGCCGCCTACGGTTACCACCCATTTGATCGAAGTATTAGGAGCCGGGTGTCCGGCAGCGTCTTTCGCGATGACGATCAGAGGTGCAGGTAAAAGAGCGAGTACGGTTCCGGTTTGATTGGTGCCGCTGACAATCGCTATTTGGGTTGCAGGTCCGGCGCTTCCGGTTTCAGTGAAATCTACCGCATAGGAAGTACCGTTTACGAGTGCATGCACCGTGTTCGTGCCGTAGGCAGGAGTGAAAGTTACGGTGGCCAGTCCGGTCGAGCTGCTGGTCGTGCTGGTAGAGGATAATGTTCCTGCGCCCGAAGTGACGCTCCATTTTACGGTGGCACCCGAAAGCGCTTTCCCATTGGTGTCTTTTACTAGGGCAACGAGAGAAACTGGTAGGGCGGTGCCGTAAGCAGAACTTTGTGAGTTACCCGAAGAAATAGCGATACTGCCCGGTGCGGCTTGGGCCGAAATCGAAATAAAGAAGGATAGCGCTGCCCAAAGGACCGCTTTTCTCTTCAATTCGAATATGCTCGACCTAATCCCTTTCACTCGGTTTATGCCTCTTCTTTCATTATCGCATGATCGGACTCAATACTTTGGTGTTTTTATCAATTATATAAACATTTGTAATTAATAAGTTATTTTTGTTATTTCTCGAAAAAGTTAAGGTAATTCGTAATCTATTAAATGGTTTTAGTTTACTCATCGCTTGATAATTTGGAGCGCCTTGCTGGGCATGGCCTGAAAGAGGTGAGCCTGATTTTGCTCGCACCAACGGCGGATGACCTGGGTTTTTTCGAGATCAAAGATCGGAGAAATAAGCAGGGTGCCCTTCGGGGCAAGTACGCGCATGCTTTCTGCGAGCAACTGCGGAATGGCAGCAAGCGGTTCATATTTAAAAACGCTCCAGACCGAAAGGAGGGTGTCGAAGGAGCCTTTTCGAAACGGAAGGTGAAAAGCGTCGCCCTCTATATAATGGCTCTTCTTTTTCATGTCGGCCGTGAGGTGAAGGTCCAAGCCCCGAACGTTCAAGTCAAGTTCTGCCAGATCTTTCACGCAGGCTCCACCACCGCAGCCAACATCGAGAATTCTTTTGTTTTTCATCACCAATGCAAAAGCATCGACGCTCGAAAAGAAGTCATGTAGGTCACCGATTTTGTGGTTAAAAATCTCAGCAGCATTGCGATTCATTCGATGATAATCAACCGTTTGATCGCCTCGATTGACGCGGATTCCGGTAACTTTTCCAGTGTTGTCGGTAAGTGTCACGACTTTGACCTCCGATTTCTTTTGCGACTGATTCAATTTTACGAAAGATGTATTTTCAAAGTTGAGTATGCTCACAAGGGCTCTTCGGCCAGGCATGATGTCGTCTGAAGTTTTCTTTTTGCTGTCAAAAGTGTGGCGGTCTGAGATTTCCGGGACAAATTTGTTAAATACTTTTAATTTAAATTTGTTTCATCCTTTATCTTTTGTTGGCTGGTCCGGCGTCAAGGGCTACACTGTTATCAGCGGCAGAAAAATATCCGCGAAGGGATTAAGAAATGACTCAAACAGCGCACGACTGGTCGAAATATCTGAACGAAATCCAAACCAAGGAAGAATTCCGTAGCCTTCATTGGGAAGGAAACCTCTTCGAATATCTGGAGATGGTGAAGAAGAATCCCAACATTGCGAGGAACGCATTTCAGCGTATGTACGACATGATTCTGTCGTGGGGTACTGAGACGTATACCGAATATAAAAAAGAAATCACCCACTATAAATTTTTCGAAGATCCGATTGAAGCCGGAAAAGACGCTGTTTTCGGCCTCGATGTGCAGACGATGAAACTCGTCAATTTCTTCAAATCCGCAGCCTATGGTTACGGAACCGAGAAGCGGGTGCTCCTCCTTCATGGTCCGGTCGGTTCTGCAAAATCAACTTTGGCTCGCTTGCTGAAAAAAGGAATCGAAGCGTATTCGAAAACCGATAATGGCGCACTCTATACCTTCAAATGGGTCGATCCAACTGGCAAAGGCGAAGCCTTGTTTGGTGGCGCGGTCGAAATGATGTCGCCGATGCACGAAGATCCGCTCAAGTTGATTCCTGAAGAAATGCGCGCAAAAGTACTTCAAGAAGTGAATCGCGGTCAGAAGAACGACTATAAAGTAGCCATCAAGGGCGACCTCGATCCGGCTTCACGTTTCGTGATGCGTGAGTTGCTGAAACGTTACAATGGCGACTGGGTACAGGTCATGAACCACGTTCGCGTAGTTCGTGTACTTCTTTCAGAAAAAGATCGTATCGGTATCGGTACCTTTCAACCTAAGGACGAGAAAAATCAAGACTCAACCGAACTGACGGGTGATATCAATTACCGCAAGATCGCAGAATACGGCTCGGATTCAGATCCGCGCGCGTTCAACTTCGACGGAGAGTTCTGCGTTGCAAATCGCGGCGTGATCGAATTCATCGAAGTTCTGAAGCTCGATGTGGCGTTCTTGTACGACCTTTTGACCGCGTCACAAGAGCATAAGATCAAACCTAAGAAGTTTGCACAGACTGACATTGATGAAGTGATCATCGGTCATACGAATGAACCCGAGTTCCGAAAACTTCAGAACAACGAGTTCATGGAAGCGCTTCGCGACCGTACGGTCAAGATCGACGTGCCTTACATCACCAAACTGAAGCACGAGATCAAGATTTACGAGAAGGATTTCAATGCCCAGCGAATTCGTGGCAAGAGCATCGCTCCTCACACGATCGAAGTGGCTGCCATGTGGGCGATTCTGACTCGTCTCGAGCATCCGAAGAAGGCGAATATCTCGTTGATCCAGAAGCTCAAGCTCTATGACGGCAAGACCCTTTCGGGCTTTACCGAGGAGAATGTAAAAGAACTCCGCAAAGAAGCGATTCGTGAAGGTCTCGATGGAGTTTCTCCTCGTTACGTACAGGACAAGATTTCGAATGCGATCGTCAAGAGCGAGATTCCTTGTGTGAATCCGTTCATGGTACTGAACGAACTCGACAGTGGGCTTAAGAATCATGCTTTGATCGGCAGCGAAGAAAAGAAGCGCGAATACCGCGATCTGATCGCCATGGTCAAACAAGAGTACGAAGATATCGTTAAAAACGAAGTTCAACGGGCGATTTCTGCAGACGAAGATGCAATTGCAAAACTCTGCGGAAACTATATCGACAACGTCAAGGCGTATACCCAGCGTGAACGTGTTCGTAACAAATATACCGGTATGGACGAGGAAGCCGATGAACGCTTGATGCGCTCGATCGAAGAGAAGATCGACATTCCAGAAGCGCGTAAGGATGACTTCCGTCGCGAAGTCATGAACTACATCGGGGCGTTGGCGATCGAAGGCAAGACTTTCGATTACAAGACCAACGAACGCCTGCACAAGGCGCTCGAGCTCAAGCTTTTCGAAGATCAAAAAGACACGATCAAACTTACTTCGCTGGTTTCGAATGTAGTCGATCGCGCGACCCAAGAGAAAATCGACGTGGTTAAAGCCCGCCTGATCAAATACTTTGGTTACGATGAAATCTCGGCTACCGATGTTCTGAATTTTGTTGCGAGCATCTTTGCCCGGGGGGATGTAAAAAAACGTGATTGATGGCGTTCGCAGAGACCACGCGCGGTTTCGAGAAATCGTTCGCGGCAAGGTCAAGCAAGATCTAAAGAAGTATATCCAGCACTCGGAGATGTTCGGGCGTAAGGGCAAGGACGTCGTGACGATTCCGATGCCTCAGATCGACATTCCCCGCTTTCGTTTTGGTTCAAACCAAGGCGGAACCGGACAGGGTGACGGAAATCCAGGCGATCCGGTACCAGGTCAGGGTGATCCGAATCAGCCAGGACAGGGCGATCAAAAGGCCGGTTCTGATCCTGGCGAGCATGGGCTTGAAGTCGAATTCACACTCGAAGAGCTTGCCGAAATTCTGGGCGAAGAGCTTGCGCTTCCTAAGATCGAACCGCGCGGCCAGAAAACCCTGAAGTCGAAAGTCGATCGTTATACCGCCATTGCTTCACAAGGCCCGAATTCGCTCAGACATTTTAAACGAACATTTAAAGAGGCTCTCAAACGCCAGATTGCGTCCGGAACTTACGATCCAGAAAATCCGATCATCATTCCGATCAAGAAAGACCTACGTTACCGTTCTTGGAAGTCAGACGTTAAACACGAAAACTCGGCCGTGATCATCTACATGATGGACGTTTCGGGTTCAATGGGCGACGAGCAGAAGGATATTGTCCGTACGGAAACATTCTGGATCAATACCTGGCTGAAATCGCAATATAAGGGTGTCGAAGCCCGCTATATTATTCACGATGCGACAGCCAAAGAAGTCGATGAAGACACCTTTTTTAGAACCCGAGAAAGCGGCGGAACCCTGATCAGCTCGGCTTACAAATTGTGCGAACAGATCATCAATCAGGATTATCCACCCAGTGATTGGAATATCTATCCGTTTCATTTCTCGGATGGCGATAACTGGTCAACCGAAGATACGAAGCTTTGTATCGACCTGATGAAGAACTCGCTTTTGAAAAAAGTGAATGTGTTCTGTTACGGACAGGTTGATTCTCGCTATGGCTCGGGACAGTTCTATAAAGACCTTCAGGAGTCTTTCGGTTCTGACAACGAAGAAGTCATCACCTCACGGATCGAAAACAAAGATGGCATCCTTCAGTCGATCAAAGAATTTTTAGGAAAGGGAAAGTAAATGGGAATCCGCTCGACTCAACTTTCTCCAGAACTCGCCAAGCTTCAGGAAGCCATCAAGGGTTACGCCGAAGGCTTCGGGCTCGACTTTTTTGAAACCATTTTCGAAATGGTGCCGTCTGATGCAATCAACGGACTGGCTGCACAAGAAGGATTTCCGGTGCGGTATCCCCATTGGCGCTTCGGCATGAATTATGACCAGTACTCGAAAGGCTACGAGTGGGGTCTTCAGAAGATTTACGAGATGGTGATCAACACCAGCCCCGCCTACGCCTACTTGATGAGTTCGAATTCTTACGTCGATCAAAAAACGGTCATGGCCCACGTTTACGGACACGTCGATTTCTTTAAGAACAATTATTGGTTCTCGAAAACGAACCGAAAAATGCTCGATACCATGGCGAACCATGCAGTTCGAATCAGACGTTATATGGACGAGTTCGGGCAGGACGAAGTCGAGAATTTCATCGACCTTTGCCTGAGTCTCGATAATCTGATTGATCCACACTTGCCGTTCAACGAGGTCAAGCGATCGCCTGCTGAACCAGAAGCACCGCGTGCGACCGAAGGGGGTCGTTTAAAAGTCGATCGCGGTTACATGGAAAAATTCATCAATCCGCCCGAGTTTGTCGAAGAGCAGCGCAAGCGTGCCGAGAAACAAACCAAGCAAGAAGCTCGTTTTCCGAGTCATCCCGAGCGCGATGTGATGCTGTTTTTGCTCGAGAACTCACCGATTTCTGAATGGAAGCAGGACGTGCTTCGCATGATCCGTGATGAATCCTATTATTTCTTACCCCAGATGCAGACCAAGATCATGAATGAAGGTTGGGCGTCGTACTGGCACTCCGAGATCATGACGAAGAAAGCACTTCGCGATTCCGAAATCATCGATTTCGCCGATCACCATGCAGGCGTGCTGGCGATGCAGCCGGGTAAGGTCAATCCGTACAAGGTTGGGGTCGAGCTTTATCGCGACATCGAAGACCGCTGGAACCGCGGGCAATTCGGCAAGGAATACGAAGATTGTTCAGACATCCGCGAGAAGCACAAGTGGGACAAGAAATTGGGCCTGGGTCGTAAAAAGATTTTTGAAGTCCGTAAGGTTTGTAACGACGTGACCTTTATCGATGAGTATCTGACTCCCGAGTTTGTCGATCGCTTTAAGCTCTATACTTACGAATTCAACAAGCGTACCGGACAGCACGAAATCGTTGATCGTGATTTCAAATCTGTAAAAAATAAGTTACTGGCGGGTCTAACGAACCAAGGTCAACCGAACATTGCCGTCGTCGATGGTAATTTCGAAAACCGCGGCGAGATTCTGCTTAGCCACAAGCATTTAGGTGTCGATCTCGACATGAAGTATGCGCGCGAAACCATGCGTTCGATCTTCATGATCTGGACCCGTCCCGTACACATCGAAACCCTGGTTGAAGGTCGCAAGCGTTTCTTCACGTACACGGCCAATCACGAATTCATCGCGAAAGACTAAAAGGTCGGGCCCACCTTTTGGTTCAGAACTGCGTTAGACGCATTGATGAACCAAAAGTTGTCGGACACCTATTCATCCACCTATTCATCTATTTGAGTTTGATCCTTTGCTGGTAACAGCTTGAAACCGATTTCGAATCCACCAGCTTTTTGGCTTCTTTGCGGGCCTTATCGGCAGTCCAAGTTGGGTTTTCCGCCTTCATTTTTACCGCAAGATCAGAATGAATCAGTCCTTCGACCGAGTCGTCCCAGATTGCACTTTTGCCTGCGATTTTGGCCATTCCCCAGTCGGCGTCGAAGAAATCATATTCTAGATAGTGGGTGAGGTGCTCGTTTACCTGCCGGATGAGAATGAATCCGTCACTGGCTTTGAGCTGGGTGGGCTTGTGTAAGTGATAACGATAGAGTCGTTGCTCTGGGCTGGGCTGTTCGAGTTCGTAGACCACTTCATATTTGATGTTCGGTACAAAGGGTACCGGAACGATTTGCTCCCAGTAAGTCAATAATTTGGTGCCCGCCCGATCCGAGATCTTGGTTTCCTTATAACCGGGAAACAAGTCGTGATACTCGTTGATCGCCATGATCACGGCATCGACAGCGCTCAGGCTGGCGTGGATGTCGAGAAGCTGTTTTACGCCGATGTACGTGGCATTTCCTTCGGTCTCGAGGCATTGCAACTGAAACCGGTCATCTTCCTGTAGTTTGCCCAGAATTGAAGTGGGTGCCGACATTTCTTTGGCCAGTTTCAGAACTGTTTCAGTGCGAGGGCTTTTGACGGTCGAGAAGTCGTGGCCTGATTCCTGATCAGCAGCCCGCGCCGAGTTCGAATCTGCCAGCAATAAAAAAATGACGTAAAACACTTTCAGAATCCGGTCGCTTTTAGTTCTCATAGATCAAGGTCTCAATATAGAATATGGGTTAGCACTTATGATCGCTATTATCGTCTCAGAAAATGAGGTTTTCAGCAAAGCTTTGAGTTCGATGATTTCGGGACTGGGGTATCACCAGGCACTCATCACCCATCACGTTGATGAAGCGAGCTTTTTTTTCGAAAAGTACAATGATCAGATCAAACTCATCATTTTTGAAGTGGTCGAGGAAGGAAATTCGGATCTTCCATTGGCCCGATTGATCATCCAAAAGAGCGAACTCAATTTTGTACCTCTTATATTTGTTTCCAATCGTTCACCGAAAATTCCTTTTCTCAGTTTTCACTCTCAGGACCTTTCTCGAATTGATCGAGAGCTGATGAGGCCCTTTACATTTCAGCATCTTAAGCAGTGCATTGCGCTGGCACACGAACGGCGATCGCTGCTTCGAAATCGATTGATCTATTTTGGATCACAACATTCCTCCGGTTTTTTCGAGGCAATTCTGGTAAAAAACTTGCCGATGCACTGGCAGGAAGTCAATGTTCTCGATTCACTCGAAGGTTTGCAGGAATACCTTGCAATCCATTCCTTCCGTGTCGGTGGAATCCTGATTGAACCTGGTTCACTTTCAAAAAAACTGATCGATTATCTAGCGCATTATAAAAAGACCACAGCCGGTATTCAGACGCCATACTTGTTGCTCAGTACGGCAACCCACGAAGTCGAACCCTTCAGGCTCTTTACCGATCTTTACTATGACATTTCTAACGGGCCAGACGAAATTTTGAGTGCGCTTTCGAGAAGAATTCTCTATGGATGGGAAATTCGCGATCTTCTGGTCGAATTTAAGGCCCTGATTAAAATCGATCCGAAGGGTACCGAAAAGCGGGTGCAAGCGCTATTGAAGAAAGACGGAGAGCGCTGGGAGCTTAGAAAATGCCTGGCCAAGATGTACGAAATCAAGGGAGATTCCGCGCGCGCGATCGAGAATTACAAGCGGGTGTTGGTGTCTCATCCATGCGATCCAGCAACTTATCTGGGGCTGATCGAACTATCGTCACCCGAAGAAAAAGTGAATTGGATTTTTCAGGCAAAATTATTTTGCCCTAATCATCCCCAAATCAACGGGCTCAGGGGTTAAGGAATCATGCCAAATCGCAAACACCCCTCAAAAGAGACTACTGATTTTATCCTCAAGCATGCTAAATCGAGTACGGCGTTTCTGACTTTGTATTCGGGGTTTGCCTATTACCGCCTGGACGAAGCCGAATATTCCGTGATTATTCCGTACATGGAGGCGCCAAAAGTCCGGGTCGCTGCATCGAGCCCCATCATTTCTTTCCATGGCCACGAATTCACTGCTGAGACCGAACTCGCTTTGGCTGCGGAGTCGCTGATTCGATTTTTTGAAGAATCCAAAAAATTGAAAAAGACCTGTGTGCTCTTGCCTGCATCGAAAGCCTTGGCTTCAAAAATGCGCGAAAAAGGTTATTTTGCCATTCAGGCGGGCAGTGAACCTTGGTATTCGATCAAGAGCATGCAGGATCCTCGTCGCGAAATCCTGCAGAAAATTCATTCCGCAAAACACCTGTTTCAGAAGGGGGCGGTTGCTGAAGCCTTCATTCCGAAGAAATTGACTGCGCGCGAGCACACCGAACTCGAGGCGTTAACGCACGAGTGGCTCGAGAGTCGGAAGATCTCGCCCCTGAAGTTTCTGAATCGGCTCGAGCCTTGGGTTCAAAGCGAGCACAAAAAATACTTTCGAATGATCTATAATGGTCGGCAGATGGGGTACCTTGCCGCCACTCCGGTTGCCGGCAGAAAAGCCTGGTATTTGGTCGATCTGATCCGGGCCGATCATTGCCCGCCCGGAACCACCGAATTCTTGATTGCGGAAGCGATGGAACAATTAAAAAAAGAAGGTGCAGAAGAGGTGACGCTCGGAATGGCACCGCTTACGCCGACACTTCCGGATGAATTTCCGTTTCATCCACTCGCTTATCGGTTCATGAATTACTCGTTCGAGAAAATGAACCTATTTTATAATTTTAAATCCCTCCATGCCTATAAGGACAAATTCAAGCCGACGACCTGGGAGCCGCAGTACCTGATCGCCTCGACACCATCGTTGCGCCCGACCAGTCTCTACGGGCTTTCGAGTGTGATTTTGCCTCAGGGAATCTGGCGGACTGCCCTGGGCGGATTTTGGAAGAAAATCAAGGCGATTCAAGTCGAAAAAACGTTGAATCGAATGTTTTCACCGAACGTGATTCTGAGACGATTTCCAAAGAGTCTTGCCGAAATGATCATCAAGGCGAAGTTCACGCTCTCGATCAATGCCATCAATATCATGTTTTTTATTGTCGCTAACGACGACAAAGGAAATCTCCTGCCTCGTTTCGCGAATACCTACGCTTACCAGTGGACCAGGCTCGTGCAAAATCGTTTTCACTTTCAATCGATCGATTATTTTTTTCTTCCTTCTTTTCTGCATTTCAATCATGTGCACATCATTTTTAACAGCACTTTGCTGGTGGTGGTGGTGGGCTATCTCGAAATTCTGGTCGGGTCTTTCTTTGTCGGCATGACTTTTACTGCGGGAATGCTTCTCTCGAACCTTCTCACGTCGATCTTTTTTCTGCCTTGGATCCGTTTGTTGGCGCCCACGGCATTTCAGCTTTTTTCGGAAGAGCTCGACGTGGGGGCCTCGCTCGGAATTTTTTCGTGTATCGCGGTTTTCATTTATTTTCTAAAGTGTAGGCGACCCGTCTATATTGCGTTAGCGCTCTCGATTGTGGTTGCGGCGATTTATCAAAATAGCGTGATTACGCTCAATCACCTGATTGCGCTCGTCATCGGGTTTGGGTTGGCTAATTACTTTTATCCCCTGAGTCGGTGCGAAGCGCTGAAGGCTAAAGTGGCCCGCGAGCCCTAGCTTTTTGCATGAGCGTCTGGTGAATTCCGATTTCCTTCTTCAGGTTTTTTACTTTGCGACGAAGGTACGCGCCATGTTCGTTCATTTCCCAGCCTTGGCGATGGTCTTCGATCATCAGGTTCAGGATTTCGAAGATGCGTTCGCGGTGCAGGGGTTCTTCAATCGGCACGCAGGCTTCGACCCGCGCATGTAGGTTACGGTGCATCCAATCGGCCGAACCGATAAAAAATTCGCCGCGGACCGGATCCGTTTCGCCATTTTGAAAATAGAAAATTCTCGAGTGTTCTAGAAAACGCCCGATAATCGAGATGACTTTGATGTTTTCACTTAAGCCCGGTAGGCCGGGGCGCAAGCAGCAAAACCCCCGGATGATCAGATCGACTTTGACTCCGGCTTTTGATGCTTCATAAAGCGCTAGCGATATTTCGCGGTCGTCGAGGCTGTTCACCTTTGCAATGATTCGCGCGGGTTGGCCTTTTTTTGCATGCGCCGTTTCGCGATGGATCTTTTTCAGAAAAATATCCTTCATCGATAAAGGTGCCACGAGCAGTTTTTTGTAGTCTTTTTTGGTCGAACGGCCGGTGAGAAAATGAAACAGGTTCACGACATCATCGACGATATCTTTCTTCGTCGTGAAGAGACCGAGATCGGTATAGAGGCGAGCAGTTACCGCATGATAGTTTCCGGTGCCGATATGTGCGTAACACCGCATTTCTTCGCCTTCTTGCCTGACGACGAGCGAGAGTTTGCAATGGGTCTTTAGTCCGATGACTCCATACACGACGTGGGCGCCCGCTTCTTCGAGTCGTTGAGCGACCAGGATGTTCTTTTCTTCATCAAAGCGGGCTTTCAATTCAACGAGGCAAACAATGTTTTTTCCCATTTCGGCTGCTTTGATCAGAAGAGGAATCAGCGGACTGTCGGCGCCCACTCGATAGAGGGTCATCTTGATCGCGGTCACTTTCGGATCATCGACCGCCGCGCGGATGAAGCGTTCTACCGATGCGGTAAAGCTTTCGTAAGGGTGGTGCACCAGAATATCGTGTTGCTTGATCGCCTGAAAGATATCCCGCTCCGGATCGCTGAGTGCAGGAGGAGGGACCGGTATCCACGGTTCATACTTGAGTTCGGGCCTCGCGAGTTCCCAGACGGGTTTCAGCGAATTGTATTCAAGCAGGCCTTTTACTTCGTAAATCTGGTCTTCATCGAGTGAAAGGTATTCTTTCAATAACTCGAGCATGTATTGATTCGGCTTGCCCCAGTACTCGAGTCTGACGACATCTCCGAAGCGACGTTCCTTCAATTCTTCCGAAATGAGTTCCATCAGGTCGTCGGATTCTTCAGCATCATGCTCGATGTTGGTATTTCTGGTTACCCGAAAAGGCATGATCTCTAAAATCTCCATGCCATGAAAAAGTGACGAGAGGTGATTGAGAATGATTTCGATGATCGAGACAAAACGAACATGTTTTGAATCTTTTCTTCCGTCAATTCGGATCCACTGCTGAAAGTGACTCGGAATTTTCAGTCGGGCAAAGAGCTCTTCTTCGTCGTGATCGGGATGTTTGAGAAACACGCCGAGTGAAATCGAAAGATTCGAAAGAAACGGAAACGGATGTCCCGAATCGACTGAAAGGGGAGTGAGTACCGGAAAAATATTGGTTTGATAGAAATGCGATGCGCGCTTTTTCTCTTCATCGGTGAGTTCATTCCAGAAAAGGAGCTCGATTCCTTCCTTTTTCAGCGCAGTCTGAGTCTCTTTTTCAAAGGATTCGTGGGCCATTTCGAGCAGTGGCAGCAAGCGCTCACGAAAATGCACTCGGGCGTGTGAGTAAAGTGAGCCCATTCTTTTCATGAAATATTCATCGAGATTGCTCTGAAAAATGCCTAGAAACTTCACCCTTTCGAACAAGGGGGTGCGTTCGTCCATGGCCTCATTCAGGACCCGGGCATTGAACTCCAACCAGCTTAAATCTCGATTCAAAAACAGGTCTTTTTCGCTCATTTTTTGACCTAAAATTTCATTATTGCTTGCTTCAATCTTTTCGGCTAAACCTTCAAAAGACCTGAAACGGAAACCGTAGGAAAATGAGTTTAACGCGCAATGTCAAACTCGTCAAAAAAACATCCGTCACAGGGCATAAAAACAAAAACCTTAATGTCTAAGAGGACCTAACGCGGTGGCAAAAATACAACAATATGTGGTATGATAGTGTCAGGCACCACAATCTGTAGTGGTGTCTTTACAAAAAGGTCCTATCTGGTGATCCTTAAACCATCAGGAAGAAGTACAAGGGATTGGCCTCTGAAGTTCGCTAGGAAAGTGATCCAAAGAGGGAATTAAGCAACAACAACAACGTGAAAACAACATTGATTCGGAAAAGGGAAATGGACGTCAAAAATATGGAAAAAGAAACGCTCGGAATGAAAACCAAAGCTGCAGTGCAAAAAAATGAAATGAAAAGTAATGGGGATAAAAATACCGCTAAGAGTCAAACCAAGACTCTGAACACTGAGCAGATGGGGCGAGACGTTAAGCAAAATTCAATTCCAATGCCGCGCCGCTTTACAAAACCGGGCGTTAATCCTCTCGATGGCATTCAGTACATGAAGTCTCAATCGAAAATCAAGGACACGGATGGCAAGACCGTGTTCGAGATGAAGGACGTAGAAGTTCCAGCTGATTGGACTCAGCTTGCGATCGATATTTTGGTTTCTAAGTATTTCCGCAAGGCGGGAGTACCTGTTACGGGTCACGAAACTTCAGTGCGCCAAGTCGTAAAACGTTTGGCTCATACACTTCGTACCGCCGGCGAAAAATGGGGTTACTTCAATCACTCTGATGCCGAAACTTTCGAAGCTGAGCTTTCTTACATGCTCGTTAAGCAAATGGGCGCATTCAACTCACCGGTTTGGTTCAATCTCGGCCTTTGGGCTGAGTACGGAATCGAAGGTTCAGGCGGAAATTACGCATTCGATCCAATTGCCAACCATACTAAAGAAACCAATAACGCTTACGAGCGCCCGCAGTGTTCTGCTTGCTTCATTCAAGCCGTAGACGATGATCTGATGTCAATTTTCGATTTGATCAAGAACGAAGCGCGTTTGTTCAAATACGGATCAGGCACCGGTACCAACTTTTCTAAAATCCGTGGTCGCCAGGAAAAACTTTCAGGAGGCGGTTATTCATCAGGCTTGATGAGCTTCCTCGAAGTGCTCGATCGTGGCGCAGGTGCTACTAAATCAGGCGGAACCACTCGTCGTGCGGCGAAAATGGTTTGTCTCGATATGGATCACCCGGAAATCGAAGATTTCATTAATTGGAAGATGAAAGAGGAGCGCAAAGTAGCTGCCCTGATTTCTGCAGGCTATAGTTCTGATTTCAACGGTGAAGCCTATAAGACCGTTGCAGGTCAGAATTCTAATAATTCACTCCGTATTACCGACGATTTCATGAAAGCAGTGCTCGAAGACAAAGAGTGGAACACGATTGCCCGCACTTCGGGCGAAGTCGTGCAAACTTACAAAGCCCGCGATCTTTGGAAGCAAATTGCCCAGGCTTCTTGGTCATGCGCAGATCCAGGACTTCAATATGATACGACGATCAACGAGTGGCATACTTGCGCGAATACCGACAAGATTAATGCCTCTAATCCTTGTTCTGAGTACATGTTCCTCGACGATACCGCTTGTAACCTTTCTTCGATGAACCTGGTTAAGTTCCTCAAAGAAGATGGTACTTTCGATATCGAAGCGTATCGTCATGCGTGCCGTGTTTTCATCGTGGCGCAAGAAATCCTTGTAGACCTCTCGAGCTATCCTACAAAAACCATTGCTCAGAATTCACACGATTATCGTCCACTGGGCTTGGGATATGCCAATCTTGGAACCCTCCTGATGCTCAAAGGTATTCCCTATGATTCAGAAGAAGGCCGTGCTTGGGCAGCAAGCTTGACGGCGATCATGTGCGGCGAGGCTTATGCAGTCAGTGCAGAAGAAGCATCAAAAATCGGCGCTTTTCCTGGATATGCAAAAAACCGCGAGCCAATGCTCAAGGTCATGAGAAAGCATAAAGAAGCGGCTTATAAGATTGATGCAACAAAAGCTCCGCTTTCGTTCACCAAAGCCGCAAAAGAGTCGTGGGATCGCGCGGTCACTCTGGGCGAAAAGCACGGTTATCGCAATGCACAGGTCACTGTTCTTGCTCCGACCGGAACCATTGGTTTGCTCATGGATTGTGATACAACCGGTATCGAGCCGGATTTCGCGCTCGTCAAGTTCAAGAAACTTGCAGGTGGCGGTTATTTCAAGATCGTCAATCAATCGGTTCAGGGTGCACTCAGAAACCTTGGATACAATGAAACTCAAATCAAAGACATCATCACCTACGTTCTCGGAACGATGGAATTCAACTCTGATGTTCCTTACTTGAATGAAGCTTTCTTGAAATCAAAAGGTTTCAACGATGCTGACATTGCAAAACTCGAGAAGACCCTTCCGGGAACTTTCGAAATCAGCAGTGCATTCAATCGTTTCGCACTTGGCGAAGACCTTCTCAAGCGTTTGGGAATTCCTGCAAGCGAATACGAGAAGCCAACTTTCAACTACCTGATTCATGCAGGTCTGACTTATGCCCAAATCGAAGCTGCAAACGAGAAAATTTGCGGAACGATGACGGTCGAAGGCGCGCCTCACATCAAAGCCGAGCATTTGCCGGTATTTGATTGCGCAAATAAATGCGGATCCAAAGGTCAGCGATTCATCGCGCCAATGGGCCACGTGCGCATGATGGGTGCAACTCAACCATTCTTGTCGGGTGCGATTTCGAAAACGGTCAATCTTCCGAATGAAACGACTGTCGAAGAGATCGAAGAAATTCACATGGAAGGTTGGAAGTTGGGCCTTAAAGCCGTAGCACTTTATCGCGATGGCTGTAAGCTCTCTCAACCGCTTTCTACCAAGTCAGATAAGAAAGAAGATAAAGCCGAAACCACTACAGCGACTCCGACTGTTGCCGCAACCACACCTGCTGTAACCGCCGTAGCAAATGCTGCAGTAAATAACGCTGTCGCGCAGATGACTTTCGCGCCAGTTCGTAGACGTTTGCCTGCAAAACGCAAAGGTCTGACGATCGAAGCGGCTGTAGCGGGGCACAAGGTTTACATTCGTACCGGTGAGTACGAAGACGGAACCATGGGCGAAGTCTTCATCGACATGCATAAAGAAGGAGCTGCTTATCGTTCAATGATGAACTGCTTCGCGATTGCGGTGTCACTCGGACTCCAATACGGAGTACCGATGAAGGAATTCGTCGATAAATTTACTTTCACTCGCTTCGAGCCAAGCGGACCCGTCACTGGTCATCCGAATGTCAAAATGGCGACTTCGATTGTCGATTATATCTTCCGCGTTCTCGGCATGGAATACCTCGGCCGTACCGACTTCTTGCAAGTCAAACCACCGGTCGATTTGACTGTCGAAAAGGGCGCTTCGCAAACGGTTTATCCAAAGTCACCTGCAGATGCGATCAAAAGTGGGTCGCCACTTCCAGGAATGGATTATCAATTGGCGATGCCATTCGCAGAAAAAGGCGGAGCAGCAGATCCAGTCAATGGGCAGCTCGCTGAAATGATGGGCGATGCGCCTCCGTGCGACTCTTGCGGTCATACCACTGTTCGAAATGGTGCGTGTTATCGATGCCTCAATTGCGGCAACAGTATGGGTTGCAGCTAAGCTGGTCTTTTTTCCGATGACTTTGTCGGAATCGCTGAAATGATTTTTCTATAGAAATGATAGGGCAGGGTGGAATTTCCATCCTGCCCTTTTGTCATCTCCCAACGCCTTACTTCTAATGAACCCTGCACGCCAAATATCTCTTTAGCATGGAGAGCGGCCTGTCGCTTTTTTGCTATTTGCCCGCTCCGGCGAGCCAGGATGGCGAAAGCCGGAAGAGTAGGATGCGGACGCGGGTAAATAGTAAAAAAGCGACAGGAAGTTCTGAATGAATTAAGAAATATTTGCAGTGAAGGGATCGTTTGATTTTACTCAAGAATTCAACGATTCAACCTCCATCCCGGACGGAACCGCTTTTAATAAACACTTTTTATCGACTCGGGATTTCTTAAAGGATTCCGCTCGATTTTTGATCGGCGAGTGAACGCTCGGTTTTTCTTCCATCAAATGCAGGTGTTTGTCGCTCATTTGTTTTATTTGAATGCATCGAAAAAATGCTCACTACTGAAAGCGTATTTTTCCGCAATTATCGCGGTAGAAGTGGGGTTTTTACGAAAGATATTGATTCGTACCGGGTGTGAAAAACTGACGCGATTTCGAATTGCATAAATACACAATCATTGTATAACTCGTTCGTCTCGAAAAATTACTCAAGGAGGTTTCATGAGTGTTCAGAATCGTTTTACATCTTTCGTGTTCGTATCATTTTTAGTTTGCGGTGCAGCCAATGCGCAAGACTCTCAAACTATCGAATATAGCCAACCATCAAAAACCATTACCGTATGCGGTAATGCACAAAATACCAATCAGCCGGGTGGAGTTTCTGCCAATGCAAGCGGTGAAGTTGTGTCTACCGCGACTCTTCATTGGTCACGTCAAGTAACCAGAACCGTCTATGATCAAGATACAGTAGAAGGCACGGGTGCATCTCCACTTTGGGATGAGTTCTATGATTCTAGAGCTACTGCAACTCAGCGTACAAAAATTCTGGCACAAGCAATCGTGGGCTTGAACTCACTCGCCCCAGTGGTTTACCCGCACTTTTATGGCCAGGGTGTTAAAAAACCACGCACCTGGAATGAATTTTCTAACCGTATTCATGCCGCGGCAAGCGCGCTCGAGCAAGAGTCGTGCACCGGTGCTGCCCACGCAGGATGTATCAAAGCAAATTCATGGGTTCCAAATATCCTGAACGGAGAAAATGGTAAACGCAATCGCATTAACCTTGGGTATGCTGAAAGTACTATTATTACTCCACGCCAGGTCACAGAAACGGTTTCTGGAACAGCCGATCTTCCGATGAATGCTAAAACTTTAGTGTATAATATCAGCGCCAGCGGACTTGCTCTGCTTCCAGGTGAGTGCGAAAAAATCGGATTCACTTTTAACGGTGCTAATGCAGACATCGGTTTAACTGCTGATGCTACTTATAACACTGTAAACGGCGGCAAGCAAATTCAGTCAGTCGGACGCGGCATCTACAACGCTAACGTAAGTTACGCAGGTGCTGGACGTAAAAAAGTAGGCGCAGGCCGTTTTGCCGGTGCAAACTTGTCAGGACAAACTGCAGTAGTGAGCTTCAGTGGCGAAGTACTTCAGTACCTGGCTAACACTACCTTCGCAAATAGTTGTTCAATCAACGGTACCTTCACTGTAATTGGCTCTAAATCTAAAGGAACTTGTAAAGGCGATGAAACTCGCACGCTGGGACAAACCACTGTGAAGATCACTCAAAACGGTCAAGCAGTGTCTTTTCCAACACCTTGGACTTTGGCAGACAAAGAGAGCGCGGTTCTTCAATCACACCTCTCGTTCGATGCAAACTGTCCTTTCTTTAACTCAAACGAGTTTTAAGTGAAGTCTGGTTTTAACTTTAATTCCCTCGCTACCCTGATTGGGGTAGCGGGGGTTTTTTGCAGTTTAAGTTCTCAGGCCGGAATTTACGATTCGCTTATGCAATGCGGAAAGCCCGGCAAAGAACATATCAGGGGTTGCCTCGCTGATTACCTGGCTTATCAGTGCGTGGGGCTTTCTTTGGATTGGTTTGACACGAATACTGATCGCCTTAAGGCTTGTACCGATACGATTAAACCCTTTCTTAAGGAACTCGATCCGGAACAGCTTAAAATTGATTGGGTAGAAGACGAGAAGGGCTTTGCTCTTCATGAACTCGCGTTTTCGAGCCTGACTCCTCGACTTTTTATGAGTGATATGGGGTCTTTCGAACGAGTCGCTCGAAATCTAAAACCCATCGAAGGTTCTGTGCAACCTTCTCTTTCAGATTTTTTTAAATCTCTCGACACCGAATTTTCAGAAAGCTATCGATTTCAAAAATCGCATTCGCTTTGGGATGTGGTCTTCGAAAGAAACGATCATGATTGGGCGAAGACCCTTCAATTCATGGCGGTGATTTTTCAGGATATCGCGGCCAAAGGAAATGTCGATGGTTCGCCCACACTTTTTTTTCCGATTTATCGTATGACCAAGATCAAGGATCTCTGGCTCGAGGGCTCACGCAAAGAGCATCTAGGACAGACGATCGAGGCTTATGTGAATCTCGTGGGTGAGTGGACGCGACTGAAAGTGCGCGAGAAGAAAAATGATGCGTATCAGTTTTATCCGAATATTCTGAATCGCGATGACCTGAGCCCGATGATTCATCATTTCTATGTGCCTGCATACCTTTCACTGAGGCTCGCTCAGGTTCAGAAGAACCGTACCATGGCTTTTTTCCTGCCGTTTCTATTTAACACCGTCTACGAATTCAAAAAGATGGACGAGAAGTTGGGTGATGGTCGCTGGCCTTATCGTTATCCGAAGGCGTTCGATCAGGGTGAGCGTTATCAGAAGGTAGAGATGAATGTACGTAAGATCTACACTGCCTACGTTGGTGCACTCTACGGATTGGGGCTAGAAAAGGGCGCGCTCAGTTATACTGATTTCTCGCGTAGGTTTTCACGAAATCCAGAGGGTTTCATGAAGTCAGCAATGGGGCTTCAGTTCTAGCCTTTTACTTGGCTTGCTTGTGCGATGCGTCAACATGTGAGGTGATGTCGTACGCAGTTTTATTTAATTTGAATTCAACCCGTTTTGCCTGAAGTCCTAAGTCAATTCTTTGACTCGCCGCAAGTGACTTCGAAGATTCATCGCCATAGATTGGGTCGCCAATGAGCGGAAACCCGAGCCATTTGAGGTGAACTCGAATTTGATGCATGACCCCGGTTGGAATTCTGATTTTGAATTCGAGTGAGGCGATGCCTTGCCAGGAAGTTTCTCGAAAGCCATCGATCCAAGTCAGGGCGGGCAAGGGTTTGCCGCGATAAGAGAGCTTTTTTTCAGCATTTTTTTCGGGGGCGAGCGGAATCATCCGTTTTGCGCTTTTCGGATGATGGGCGAGGGGGAGCTCGATTTTTTGCGGAAAATGAAGCTCTTTTGCACGCATCAGTCGATCAGGAGTGCTCTCGGTCCAAGCGAGGTATTCTTTGTGAATTTCACGTAATTTGAATTTCTCGCGCATTTTTTCGTAAGTGTTTTTATCTTTGGCAAAGAGAAGTACTCCACTGGTGCCTGTGTCGAGGCGATGAAGCAGAAGTGCGGTATGGGGAGCAAGACTCTCATTCAGAAGAGATTCTGCGCTGGTATCAGAGGTTTTCAGGGAATGAGATGGAAGCCCTGATGGCTTTTCGACCGCAATAATCCAAGGGTCCTCGAAAATAATTTTCACAGAATCATTCTACCATGACTCGATTGGGGTTGAATATCAGCAACATTGCGTTACGCTTTAATCATATGAAGCGATTTCAGAAAATGCATCGTTGGCTTGTGTTACTTACTCTCCTGGCTGCTTCCGGAGTAGTTTCTCCGAATACTGCTCGGGCATTTGAATCGGTGGGCGGAAACCTTCAGTGGCCTTTGGCCATGGGACAAGCTGGTCAAAACTTTACCTCGAACCTGGGACTGACCGCTGATTTGTATTTTGATCGTTTTCTTGATCCGGCGGTCGCAAATTTCATCAGCATAGGCTACGAATCCTTCACTCTGAACGCAGATGGAAAATCAAGCTTTCGAATCCTTCCGGTGATGGCAGGAATCGAATTGCCCGGCAAGGTCTGGGAGAATTTTTATACTACCTTCGGTATTGCTGCCGGGATGGCGGTGACCTTCATCAGTGGAACCAATACCTCTACCTATTCGTACAATGAATATTTCATGGCGCAACTCAGGCCCGGTTTTCAATGGGATCTGGGGGGCGGATTTTCACTGGTCGGACGAGTGCCGGTCAATTTTATGATTGGTAAGTCGGAGCTGACTTATGGAATTTTTGAAGCCGGATTGAAATTCAAGTTATAGAAGAGGGACGTTTATGATGAATCAGACCAAGAAGAAAATGGAGAATCAAATCATGTTGAAGTATTTGATGGGGTTCATTGCTTTGCTCACGACTGCATTAATCACAACGGTTTCACTCTCGGGTTGCGGTAACGGTGCTGACCCGCTTTCTCTTTTCAGTAATCCTACCCCCAAGCTTGATCAGATTGTCGCAAGCCCAAGTGGTCTCGGCGCGAATCTATTGGGTGGCTTTAATTCAAATACGCCTTATTGGACATTTTCGAGTGGAGGTGTCTTTGGCGGAAATTATTATTCACCGCAGGCCGGTGTGGTGGCTGAAGTCGGAACCTCTAGTCAGTTCGGCGTAACTAGCTGGGTGCGTATTCTGCATTCGGGCCGAATCGCGACAGTGCTTTACGGACTTCAGTACGTCAGCGTGCAGCCCGGAGCTGCGGTGCTCGATCAACAAGTCATCGGAGCTTTTTTTGGAAGCGGAAACGTCATTTTTCAGGTGTTGCTCGATGGAACGCCGGTTTGCCCGCTTTCTTACCTCAGCGACGCTTTTCGCGCTAAAATCGGCCTTTTCTCGACAGGTTGGGGTGTAACTCCCTGCTACTGATCGCGTTGAGTTTGTCTAAATCGTCAATTTGTGCTACCTATTTGTAATACTTAAAAAATTATTAGAATAAGGTGGTTTTTATGGCAGCACTTTCAGATAAACCTTTAGCGGGCAAACGTGCCCTGATTCTCGGACTCGCAAATGATCGCTCGATTGCCTGGGGAATTGCCCAAGCACTTCATGCTCAAGGTGCCCGACTTGCTTTTAATTTTCTCGGTGATGCTCTCGAAAAACGGGTTCGTCCACTTGCAGAAAGTCTAAATGCAGAAATCATCGCTCCTTGCGATGTGGCCAAGGACGAACAAATCACTTCTATCTTTAATGAAGTGAATCAAAAATGGGGTGGCCTCGACATCCTCATTCACTCAGTTGCTTTCGCCAATAAAGACGACCTTCATGGTCGTTTCGTTGATACTTCTCGCGAAGGCTTTAGACTTGCGCTCGACATCAGTGCGTATTCTCTCGTGGCAACTGCTCGCGAAGCAGAAAAACTGATGACCAATGGCGGAACAGTTCTGACCCTGACTTATTACGGAAGCGAAAAAGTAATGCCCGGTTATAACATCATGGGTGTTGCAAAAGCCGCGCTCGAAGCGTCGGTTCGATATCTTGCGAATGATCTGGGCCCTAAAAAGATTCGGGTTCACGGAATTTCTGCGGGTCCGATCAAAACCCTGGCTGCTGCCGGTGGGGTTGCAAATTTTCGCGATTACTTAAGTTCAAGCGAGCAAAAAGCTCCGATGCGCGAAAACGTGTCGCCTGAAGATGTCGGCGCCTTGGCTGCATTCATGTGTCAGGACGGTGCCAAGCACATGACCGGAAATATTCTCTACGTCGATTCCGGCCTGAACATCATGGGTGCATAAACGCCCAGAATAGAGTAAGACCATAGTCGTGAAACTATTTGAAACCTACAAGCGTAACGATCCTGCCTATAAAAATGCTCTCGAAGTGATTTTTCTCTACCCGGGTTTCAAAGCCGTTCTGTTTCATCGTATCAGCCACTCGATGTACCGAATGGGCATTCCTTTTTTTCCTCGAGCCCTCAGTGAGTTTTCGCGTTTTCTGACTGGTATTGAAATTCATCCGGGTGCCAAAATCGGAAAACGCCTGGTTATTGATCATGGCATGGGTGTGGTCATCGGCGAGACGGCCGAAATCGGAGACGATTGCCTGATCTATCACGGAGTCACCTTGGGTGGAGTCGATCTAAAACCCGTCAAGCGGCATCCGACTCTCGGTAACGGAGTGGTCATTGGCGCCGGTTCTAAAATTCTAGGTAACATTCGAATCGGAGATTGCGCGCGAGTCGGGGCAAATTCGGTCGTCATTAAGGCAGTGCCGGATCACACCACGGTTGCAGGAATTCCTGCAAAAGTAGTCGCCCAGGGTGGTGTGCTTCCGGGCGAAGAACTCAAACACGATAAGATCGAAGAAAAATAAAGATCATGAAAAGACTTTGCGTATTTTGCGGTGCCGGAATCGGGGTAAAAGACGAATATCGCGCACAGGCCAAAAAACTGGGTGAGTCTCTCTTTGAAAGCGGAATCGGCCTGGTTTATGGCGGCGGTGGGCTTGGGCTCATGGGTGTCGTGGCCAAAACAGTGCACGACCTGGGAGGCGAAGTCATCGGTGTGATTCCTAAAGCCTTATTTGATCGCGAAGCGGGATACGAAGCGCTGAAAGATCTTCGAATTGTAAACTCAATGCACGAGCGCAAAGCCCTGATGGCAGAGCTTTCGGATGGATTCATCGCCATGCCCGGTGGTTTTGGAACACTCGAAGAATTTTTTGAAGTACTGACTTGGGCACAACTCGGTTTTCATCAAAAACCAGTCGGCATTCTGAATGTGCAGAATTTTTATTCGCCACTCCTTGCAGCCATGGATCACGGGGTGAATGAAGGGTTTATTAAGTCTGATCATCGTAAATTAGTGCTAGAATCGGCTGATCCAAAAGCACTCATTCAGCTCATTCAGGATTTTAAGCCTATCGATTTTGATCATGCAAAATGGATCGGCTCGCTCACGAAAGTGACTTAATATTTTTAAAGCCGAATAGAAAAACCTAGTTCCACAAAATATCATGCCGGCCGGATTGGCTGACCATGCGTGAATAAAGGCGATTGCCCGCAAGTGCAATCAAGCTTCCAAAGAGAAATCCCGCCACCACATCTGTAGGATAGTGACGTCCACCGAGAATGCGAAGTGAGCCCGTCAGTGCGCTCATGCAAACATAAAGCATTCCAAAGCTCAGGGTGTAGGCGCGGTTTCCAGGAAAGCGTCTGATCACCATGCACACCATCGCAAGCCCTGCGAGTGCGACAAAACTCGTGTGTCCCGAGTAGAAAGAAGTGTACTGATTGATGTTTGCGCCTTCGCCCAACGGGTCATGAAAAACGAGTGGCCGAGGACGTTGTGAGAGCGCCCGGCAAAGTTCTAGAAGCACGCCGTTCCAAAGGGTAAAGTACAAAAGGAGTATTGCTTCCGAAACCGCGCGCCTGAGGTCTCTTTTCCAATACAAAATAAAGGGCAAGATAAAGGCCACGGCTCCTGCCGTGTTTTGTACGACGCTGCTTAGGGCGTCGGCCTGAATGCTTCCGTACATAAAACCCAGTTGATCGAGCTTGTTTACGCTGGTCGTAAGGCAAGGGGTCGGAGTGACTGCGCACCAGGAGTGATACCAAAGCGGGCGCGTTAAAAACATGAAGGTCCAAGCAGCTGTGGGCTCGAGTAGGGGCAGTAATTTTTGCACCCTGGCGCGGAAATCAAATGATTTTGGTTGATCTATTGGCATTGCTTGAGCATTTCTCTTGTCATAGTTTACCTCGACGATTATGTTATTTGAACGATAAAAATTTTAAAGCTAACGAATCCGCCATTGGCGGGTGATCGATTTGAAAGGACCCGTATTATGTGGAATTTAAAAGTAGGACAACCAGCACCAGATTTCAAAGCCCCGGCATTTGTTTCTGGTCAGTTCAAAGATGTTTCTCTGAGTGATTACAAAGGAAAATGGGTTTGCTTGTTTTTCTATCCTCTCGACTTTACCTTTGTTTGTCCGACAGAAATTCGTTCATTCGGCCAAGCCGAGCGCCAATTCCTCGAAGCCAATTGCCAAATCATTGCTTGTTCTACCGATAGTCAGCACTCACACAAAGCTTGGTTCGAAAAAGATCTTCCAGAAGTTAAATTTCCGGTACTTGCAGACACCAATCACTCAGTGTCACGCAACTACGGCGTATTGATTGAAGATGCAGGGATTGCGCTTCGCGGAACTTTCTTGATTGATCCAAAAGGTGTTCTTCAACACATGAGTGTCAATGCCCTGGGCGTTGGACGTTCAGTAGAAGAAACATTCAGAACGCTTCAAGCGCTCGAAACTGGCGAACTTTGTCCAGTCGGCTGGAAACCAGGCCAAGCAACTCTTACCAAAAAATAATTTAAGGAATATTTATGGCAACTACCACTACCACTACTAAAAAAGCAACGACCACTACTCCAGGAGTATTGGGACGCAAGACCCTGAAAAAACTCGGCCGCGACAAGCGTAAAGCCAAGCTTCAGGCGGACAAAGAATTTGCAGGAAAATTTTTCGCTGCAAAATCTAAGCGTGCTGCGGACAAAAAAACCGCATTCCGTAAAAAGAAGAATAAGAAATAATTCGCGCACATAAGTTCATCGCACAGTGCGGACTCATGAGTCGACGCAAGGCTGAAGAAGCCATTGCAGAAGGCCGTGTTACGCTCAATGGACAGATTTTTACCAATATGGGGCAGACGCTCGATCCAGAAAAGGATGCGCTTACCGTAGATGGTGTGCCCTTGCTTGTTCCCACCGAAAAGAAAACTTATCTGTTTTATAAGCCTCGAGGAATTGTCACGACTAAAAGTGACGAAAAAGGCCGGCCAACAGTCATGGATTTTTTCAAGGACGAGCCGTCGCTGAATCCGGTGGGGCGTTTGGATTACGAATCTGAAGGGCTTTTGCTGATGACTCATGATGGAGAATTACTCCTTCATCTCACTCATCCACGGTATGGCGTAAAGAAGGTCTATGAGGTGACTATTCATGGTTCTCTGAATTCCGAGGCGCTTAAAGCTTTGGTGCGGGGAGTAGACCTCGAAGACGGAAGCGGACGATTTGATGAAATTACCCGAATGGATGGCGAAAATAATTGGCGCGTGACCGTCAGCGAAGGACGTAACCGTTTTGTTCGTCGCATGTTCTCTGCATTTCGGTGTGAAGTCACTCGGTTAAAACGCACGCAGATGGGCGAATACTCGATCGGCGACATGCAGCCCGGTGATAGAATTGAAGTCCGCTGAATTCGAAACCCTGCAATCCAAGATCATTCACTGCAAAAAATGCCCGAGACTCGTTGAGTATTGCCATCAAGTGGCGCAAGAAAAACGCAGGCAATTTAAAGACGAAAAATATTGGGGAAAACCCGTACCCAGTTTTGGAGATCCTCGTGCAAAGCTCGTCATTCTGGGGCTTGCTCCGGCTGCTCATGGGGGAAACCGCACGGGACGAATGTTTACCGGAGATAATTCTGGACTCTGGCTCTACCGCGCATTATTCAAAGCAGGCTTCGCGAATCAAGCCGAAAGCGTATCTCGATCGGATGGCCTGGTGTTAAAGAATGCCTATATCACAGCGAGTATTCATTGTGCGCCTCCGGCGAACAAGCCGCTGCCTTCGGAACTTGCGAATTGTTCTGGATATCTCGATGAGGAGCTCGCAAAACTATCAGACGCTCGGGTCTATCTCGTTCTCGGATTGATTGGGTTAAAAACACTTTGGGCGCAACTCGAGGACGGGATGAAGCCTCATCGGGCACTGCCTAAATTTGCGCACGGATTAGAGGTAACACTGAAGAATGGGCGGGCCATTCTTGCCTCTTATCATCCGAGCCAGCAAAATACGTTTACCCGCAAACTCACTGAACCCATGTTTGATTCTATTTTTATTCGCGCTCAGGCTTTGATCGGTCGCTGACGTGCGAGCTATTTTTTAGCGGCGATGTCAGTCACTTCAACTTCGAAAATCAAGGTCGCGCCGGGTGGGATTTTACTGCCGCCGCCGTTGCCATAGGCCAGTGCAGGGGGAACGGTAATAATTCTTTTTTCGCCTACTTTGGCACCTTTGAGTGCTTTGTCCCAGCCTTCGATCACTTCGCGGAACCCCAGGCGAAAAATCATGGGGCGGCCACGGTTATAAGAGGAATCGACTTTCTTGCCATCTGCGAGCGAGACCACATACTCAACAGTCAGGCGATCGCCGGCCTTGGCGCCTTCTCCGGTGCCTTCCTTTAAAATATCCGACTGAAGACCGGAGGCCGCACGTTCGGTGCGCAATACTGGGGCATTGCTACTTTTTGACCTTGGGCTTGAGCCGCTTTTGTTTCGAAGTTGTCGCCAGACGAAGTAAATGATGGCCGACGCGATCACCGCATAGGTGAACCAAACGGCGATAGGTAGATTCTCTGACTCCATTTAAAAATGTTAAGAGACAAATGATGAGTGGAGCGCGCCCCTCAACTTGGACAAGTTTACACTAACAATGTGTAGTACTTAGCTGGCCCCTAACAAAATGCCTTGGTTTATAGTACAATCAAAGGTGTTTAGGAGCTATGGTCCTATGAGTGAAGTCAGGAAAAGAAAACGTAAATTTGAGCTAAGCTTTAAGAAGCAAGTGGTCCAGGAAGTGGAATCCGGCAGCATGAGCCTCTCCGCATGCGCTAGAAAACACGAACTATCCCCGAACCTCATCAACCAGTGGCGGGATAAGTTCCGTACGGGGACGTTGACAGATAAGCCGTCTAAACGGGAGCGAGAACTTGAGAAAGAGCTCGAACGTTATAAAGTACTACTTGCCGAGGCTCATGCTGACCGCGAGTTTTTAAAAAAGCTGGACGAGCACTCACGACGCTTGAAAAAACAAGATACTGCCGTGATCACAGGCCTCAACATCGATCAATATCGGACCAATGTAAAATAATGGGTCTTCCAAAGAGCACTTATTATTACCGGCTCAAGAATGAGCCGAGGGCGAAGTTGCGCGAAAAGCAAGATGCGTTGGTTAAGGATCTGATAGATAATGTTCATATCGACTTTCCGATTTATGGTTACCGCAAGCTTCACCGGGAGCTTGGGCGCCGGGGGATTGTGATTAATGAGAAGAAAATACGTAGAATTCAGCGTAAATTCGGATTATTTGCAACCGTCATTAGAAAGTGGATTAAGACGACGGACTCGACCCATAAATTAAAAAAGTACCCGAAACTGGTGACGCCAGCACTTCGGATCACGAATGTAAATGAGGTCTGGGTCGCTGACATCACTTACGTTCGAATTTTAACGGGGTTCATCTTCGTTGCCATTATCTTGGATTTATTCTCTCGAAAAGTAGTCGGCTGGGCGATCAGCAAGCGAATCAACGCCGAGCTTGCTGTAAACGCTCTTAATATGGCGATTCAGAATCGGAAACCCGGGCCCGGTTGCATTCACCATTCTGATCAGGGGGTGCAGTACTGTTCGAAGGAGTACATTGAGATTTTAGACGAATGGAAATTCCAAGTGTCGATGTCCCGGAAGGGAAACCCTTATGACAATGCCTGGGCCGAGAGTTTTATGAAAATATTGAAGTACGAGGAGATTTACCTCTCTGAGTATGAAACCTATGAAGACGTGGTGAATCGGTTGCCGCGTTTCATTGAAGAGATTTACAACCGAAAACGAATCCACTCATCCATTGGCTACTTGACGCCGGAGGAATTTGAGTTAAGGTTCACGAAACAAAAACCGGAGGCCGGCACCCTACACAAAACTTAGGTTAAGCTGTCCAAGGTTCGGGGCGCGGTCCAGAGTATTCAAGTGGCATAGGACGTTAAGGATTTTCTCAGAAATAAAGAAATTCTAAAGATTCTATAAGATGTGGGGGGCCTTAGGGACGTACATTCGGAGTGATGATCGATAGAAATCCCGTTACGTTTTGTTTTGAATCAAGCAGGTAATTCCAATCCACCCGGATAGGAATAGGGTCTCCGTTTATTCCTCGGTTAAACTGATAGTAAGGGGTAGGAGTGGGTTTTTCGTTCGCCAGTAATTTTAAATACGTTTGAAGTACGGACGCCTGAGAAGGGTCGGCGAGAAAGTCCCAGATGAATAAAGGACTTTCGCTTTTGCACCAATCTTTTTTTCCGGTAAATTCGCGATGTGCTCTATTCATGTAAAGTACTTCTCCGTGCAAGTCGCAGATCTGAACGCCGAGAGGAAGAATTTCTAAGGTTTCTGCAGGACAAATAATATCGCAGGGTTCTGCCGCTTTCATTTTTTGGCTTCTAAAAAGCATGCAAGGTTCGATTTTGATTACCTTGGCAATCGAAAGCGCGGTGGTTGCGCTGATGTTCACTTCGCCCGCTTCGATTTTTTGCCAGTGCCGATGTGAGCGATTCAGTTGATGCGCAAGTTCAATCTGCCTGACTTTTCCCTTGATTCGCAGCGATTTTATCGTCTGCGCGATGCTTAAGATGTACAGATGATCTGTTTGATTGATTCTTTTCTTGTCCGCAGGAAGGGGCATTTCTTAATTCTAGTGGGATTGTGAAAAAAATAATATCGAAATTAATACGCCATTAAATGTCGTAAAAAAGATTCGCCAAATTTGGCGTATGCTTGTTGTCATGAATTCATATATGGGACAAAAAGTTTTTAGTCATCTGATGGCGTGTAGTTTAATTCTTCGATGTCGATGAAAGGAGTGATGCTCTCTTTTTTGCTAGCAAGAAAATCTAAAGAATCTAAAGTGTTGGATCAAAAACCAATATCGATTCAAAGTCTTTTTCTTCGACCCATTCTCATTCTCTTTACAACGGTAGTATTTCTTCTTTTTTGCAATCTCCTCATTTCGAAACTGGTAGATGTGGGCAGGGCGATAGTGGCAGGAGAAGGGTATTGGTCGAAACATCAAAAAGATGCACTTCAGAAGTTGAGTGATTTCGCCAATACCTCGGACCGTTCGTCTTATGAAGTTTATCTCATCCATGCAAAAGCGATCGAAAGCGGACGTCTTGCACTCACTGAGGTGCTGAAGGCGCAACCTGACTTTTCTCTTCTCGATCGACATCTGATTGCAATCGGTAACAGCCCGGATGACGTGCGTGCGATCGGCTATGCTTTTTATCTGGGGCGAGATGATGTGCGGATTAAAAGGTCACTCGAATTGTGGTCGGAAGGTAATCGCAATTTTGCGGAAGTCGAAAGGATTGCAGAACGTATCCATTCCGGTTCGAATTTTTCGATCCAGGAACGGAAGCAAACGTTAACTGAACTGATGCGGCTCAATCAAAGGTTATCTCAAATCGAGATCGAGTTTTCGAATACGATTACCAGTACGATTCATTGGCTGATGTTTCAATTTTTTTGTGCAACCTTTGCCGGTACATTTCTACTTCTTCTGGGGACAGCAGGGTTGGTCCTGAGGGCATTTGCAAAATTCCGAAGAAATATGAGTCTGCTTCTCGAGGGGGTTACTCGAATCAGTAATGGCGAGTCGGGTTATCGGCTACAATCCAGTTTTAGTAATGAAGTGAATGTTTTTACCAAGGCTTTTAATCAAATGATGGATCATCTCGAGCATGCCAATCACCAGCTGGCCGAGAGAAGTCGGTACCAATCGCTCGTAAATGCGCTCGATCAGTCTGCGATCGTAGCTTGGACCGACCTGAAGGGCAATATCCTGTCTGCGAATGATTCATTTTGCAAAATATCGGGCTTTACGCGTGAAGAGCTGGTGGGACAAAATCACCGCTTGTTGAATTCAAAGTTTCATCCCAAGGAGTTCTTCATCGAGATGTGGAAAACCATTTCGTCCGGCCAAGTATGGCGAGGCGAGATTTGCAATCGAAGAAAAGATGGAACTCTTTATTGGGTAGACAGTACCATCACCCCGATTCTTCTCGAGAATGGGCAGAAGGCCTATTTATCGATCCGAAATGACATTACTTCGAGAAAGGTAGTGCAGTCCCAATTGGTGCAATCGGCAAAAATGGCTTCACTGGGTGAAATGGCCGGCGGAATTGCCCATGAGGTGAATAATCCGTTAACCATCATCATGGGTAAAGAAGCGCGGATTGAGAGAATGCTTCGATCTCAGACTCCCGACCTCGAAATTGTCTTTAAGGATCTGAATTCGATTCGCGAGACCAGTGATCGAATTGTCAAAATCGTAAAAGGGTTGAAGTGGTTTTCGCGAGATGCCAGTCTCGATTCGTTTGTTCTTGTCGATTCAAAGCAACTGATTGTAGATGTTTTGGATCTCTGTCGTGAAAAGTTTATGAAAAGCGGGATAGAAATAAAAGTAGCGTCTCTTTCGAATCTTGATATCGAATGCCGTAAGGTCGAGATCTCGCAAGTACTTTTGAATTTACTGAACAATTCTTACGATGCGATCGAAAAGCTGGATCAAAAGTGGATCGAAGTTTCTGTGGCTGCATCCGCGAATAGCGTTCAATTCAATATCACCGACTCGGGACAAGGAATTCCTCCCGAGGTTTCAGAGAAGATGATGGAGCCTTTCTTTACGACGAAACCCGTGGGTAAGGGGATTGGCCTGGGGCTTAGTGTATCGCAGGGAATTGCACTCAGTCATCACGGGCGTCTGTTTCTAGATCAAAACTCGAGTCATACTTGCATGGTGCTCGAGCTGCCGCTCAAACAGGCAGCTTGACGGTAACGAAAAGGGCTGCTTAATTCAATAAAAATAGTTTAAATAATCCTTGTTTTTTGACTGTGCTCTGCTATTGTGCCCCTCGATGAAACGAAATGCATTGATTTTGGCACTCTTCCTGATTCTCTCCCCTGTAGCCTCTCCTTTAGCCCGGGCTCAATCCTCAGGTCCGTCACCGACGCCGTCGCCGAATCCCGACGACGCTCTTTATCATGCTTATGCGCGAGATACCGTCGATCACGACCCGGACCATGCCCCCAAATATTCGCTCGACCATGAAGTCAAACAGGACAAATTTGCCAAACAGCAGTTTATCGATTTGGTGACGAAATTTCCGGTCGGTACCATCAAGGAAATCGCGCATCTCTTTCATGAGCTAGCCACTCATTCGCATAAAGTTTATAACCATGTGCTCAATCGCAGCCCCGAGCTGTTCGATTTGTTTAAGATTCACGAAGAGCGCTATCTTCCGACAGCCGAGAATGGCCTGGCCTTGGTGAATGCGGATTTCGATTTCGATCATATCAGTGATCGGAGCCGCGGTTTTTGCTGGGGCTTTGCAACGATGAATCGCCAATTTGCGATTCTGGCATTTTTTGATCCGACGGCGCCGAAGCTCGATCTCGAAGGAAACAAAGAATTGATGGACCAACTAACGGATGGAAAGCCCGTGATCATTCCGGGTTTCAGGAATATCCGTGAGTTTTCGCTGGTGCCCGAACATGTGTTTTACCTGAAACTGAAGGCCATGAGCCTCTGGCGTAAGTATGCTATTCGAGGAAAAGCCGGTCTTGCATACTTTAAGACCGCGAAAGTGATGGAGATGGACGAGATTCAGGATTTGCTTTCTGATCTAAAGGATCGTCTGGCACGGCATGAGTTTCCGAAGATCATGATTTCATCGATGATTCAGACTCCGGGACGAATTCACTTCAGCAAGTATGTTCATCTCGTCCTCGTTAATCGCGTCGAAACTCACGAGGATGGCAGTGCCATCATTCACATCTGGGATGGCAACTTTTTTGCCGAGACCCAGCAAAAAGATCCAAAGGTAATCGAAATTACCAAGGATGGAGACATTATCTATCAACCGTGGATCGAGCCGCATACGCCGACCGAAGCGATCAGCAACAAGCTTTCTCGTATCATGTATTCGGTCGAGAATGATAACGAGACCATTCAACAATTGATGGCGCTGAAGAAGTTTTGCGCGAGCAATCCGAATCTTTGTGGCGTCACTGCATCAAAACAGTAAAAAAGATGGGTCTTTAGAGCCGCTTTTGAGACCCTATGCCAAAAAAACAACGCAGCCGATTTGTGCATGAAGAAAATTTAACTAGAATGAAGGCATGAAAAGAATACTTTTAGTCTTCAGTTCGTTTGTTTTTTTAAGTGCGTGTTCGAATCAAACCAATCCACAGGTGTCGCCAGTTCCGTCGTCTGATGTTTTTGGAAATACTGCAGGAGGCCCTCCGCCCAACAAGAATATCGCCCTAGTTTTCAATGGTCCGGGTGTTTGTGCCGAAGATTGTGCAAAAGGGGCGGCGGCAGCGGCTCAGGCTGCCGGGTTTACGCCCAAGCTCGTGGTGCCTGCAGATTTGCCCAATGGTGCAACCGCAGATCAAGTGAGTGCATTTTTCAGTGGTGCCGGTGTATGGGTACAGCCTGGTGGCGTCTCGAATACCGCTTACCACTCGATGTCGCAAACCATGATTCAAGGGCTAATTTCGTTTGTTAAGAATGGGGGAGGCTATGTCGGATTCTGTGCGGGGGCTTTCATGGCGACCGCTCAGATTGGTTCGACCAATGCTCCGGGATTAGGAATTTTTCCGGGGAGCACCATTCCGTATACTCCGCCTGCAAGTTTTGCACATGATCATTCACTCGCGTTTGAAATTGCGAACGTAACTTGGAACGGGGTGCAGCGGTATATCTTCTTTCAGGGGGGGCCGTATATTTCGAATAACGATGCGAGCGTCGAAGTCGTAGCTCGGTATAATGATGGCGCAAATACGGTTGCTGCCGCACGTGCTCCGTACGGAAGCGGGCGCGTTTTTATCAGTGGACCGCATCCCGAGGCGCCCGATTGGTGGGCTGCGGGAACTTCAGCCCCTGATCCGGATGGATCGGATTTGGCTTATGCAGCCGAAATGATTCGTTGGGCGGCAGGCGAATGATTAGTTCGCGCCGTCGCTATGCTTCGAATGGGTTGAGCCTGTCTCGCCCCAGCCTATGCCCCAGCTTTGTGGAAAATTTCGCTCGGACTTGTGAGTATTTTGCGATTTCTTTGCGGTTTGGGTAACGACTGGTTTTTCGAGTTGAGCAATGAATGCCTTCGATCCGCAAAGTTCGACCGCTTTGGCTTCGAGATCGTCTCCTGCGTTGATGCCGAGTTTTGCGAGGATATCAGTTTGCGCTGGGCCTTGTGTCGTGGCGATTAATTTGCAATCCTTCGGAGAAATGCGAGTGAGTGTAGATTTTCGACCATCTGCGGGGGTGCTCCAGACTCCGAAAGCGTAGACACTGCAATCAGAATTCAAAGAAATGGTGAATTGATTTCCGTGAATCAAATCAATTTGGGAAGACATGGCTGCATTATAAGGATGAAGTCCTGAAAGGGTGATGATCGAACTGTGGGTGAGGTTTTCCTCGCCGATGTCTACTGTTTTGCCGTAGAGTTCCTTCGGGCTTGGTTTTGCATTTTCATTGATCGTTCCGTCTGGTTGGTATTGGCGATTGAGGTCTTTTTCCTTTACGTAAGCCGCCAGTTTTTCGCCAGTCTCCTTAAGTTCCGCATCGGTTCCGTCTTTATTGCTAACAAAACTTTTTTTGATGGCTTTTGCTTTTGGGTCGCCCACGCGAAGATAATGGCCGGTAACGCCATCCATCGCCAATGGTTCACAAACGATTTTTCGATTGAAGCCCGAGGTCGGCATGTTCCAATGCTTCAGAATTTTATCGATGTTGGAAGAGCACGAATATTTTTTAGTATCATCATCTGCTTTTGCAAATTGAATGGCAGAAATGATGGCGAGAACAAACATCAGGATCTTCATGGTTATTTTGCCTTGTCTTCTTTTTTGCTGGCCGGCATTCTGTCTAGGTTTATGGGTAGGAACGCCGCCATCAAGCCGTCTTCACGGCAGGTTTGTACTGCGCGGACAAATTCAGAATTAAAGCGCAGGCGTTTTTCGCCCTTCGGATCTAATTTTTTTGCGAGTTCCTCGACCGGATCCTTCGGGTGAGAAGGAAGGCTCCAGGCCTGTTCGCAAATTTGAGTGGTAAATTCGAGTGACGGGGTTTTGAAGGATTGCAATCGACAGCTGGTATCGAGATGCACGCTTAAAGCCACCACATGATCGACTTCGATATAACCTTTTTCTGGATTGCGCTGGCTGCGATAGCCTTCTTGCACTAATTGCACGCCCGTATGAGAGGGAATGACGCTGACCTTCTGCCCCCAGATCGGATTACCGTCATGAGAAGGAAAGGAGAGCAAATTGTGATTCTCGCGAAACTTCTTGAATTCAGAATCGGTAAATTTCTTGTGCTCGTATTCGGTTTCCGGGATTTTTTCGCGGTATCCGATTTCGACCGGACCTTTTTCTTGCAAGGGTGCGTGTGCAGACCATTCTTTTTTCAGCCCCCATTGGTCGAGAATATCGGAAACCCCCCATTCGCATTGGGCGTGTGCAGTGGGAAGAGTGAAAAATACGGCTGAAATAAGCGAAAACGCGAGCCTCATCCTTCAATGATACGAATTTCGTTGATGCTTGACTAGATGTGTCAATTATGACTTTTGACGATTATTTAAAACTTTAGTTATTTTGAGGTCTTACCGAAAAGACTGGTGATGAGCCTCATCCACAGGTCGAACAGAACTTTAGTGGCAATCTTCCTCACGATCACAGCGTTTTCGTGTTCATTGCCATTCTTTTCGAGACCGTCTACCGGCGGTAACGGAAAAGGTGTTTCTGCTGACAAAAAAGATGAGCCTCGTCCTGCCCAACTCTCAGGCGTGATTGAATTCGGCGACGGATGTAAAGCTGGCTACTACCAGATCAAGCTCCAGGGAATCTTCGAAGGTGCAAATGTGCAGATTGAATCGCAGTCTGATCAGTCGGGACATTTTAACCTGACGGCACCTCCTGGCCGATATCTTCTCCTCGTGAATCGCGAAAATTGCGCAAGCAAACAAGCGGTCGAACTCGAACAAAATACCGAGCACATGTTGTCGATTCCGGTGAACGAAACAAAAATGGTTGAGAAGTCGAGTGAAATTGGTGGTCGTCTTCCTGCCTCGGTTCTGATAGAACCAAAAAAATGAATTATCTGGTTGTTGCGTTCTATAAGTTTATTAATCCCCATTTTTCGGGCGAAAATGAGCTCGAAACCCTGCGTGGCCAATTGAAGGAAAAAATGCTCGCACTCGGAATTCGAGGAACGATCCTTCTTGCCAATGAAGGAATCAATTCGACTGTCGTCGGCGAAGAGCCGAAAATGCGTGAGTTCATGGCCTTTCTTCGAAATATTCCCCAATTTTCGGATCTGCATTTCAAAGAGAGTCTGGTCGATCACATCCCGTTTAAACGAACCTTGGTCAAACTGAAAAAGTCGCTGATTCCGTTTGGCAAAGACGGAGAAATTGAGCTCAATCCTGCCGTTAAAACGGGCAAATACGTTAAACCCGAAGAACTAAAAAGATGGCTCGATCAAAAAGATCCGAATGTGGTGCTCGTGGATACCCGCAATGATTATGAAATCAAAAAGGGAACTTTCACCGGAGCGCATGACTGGAATCTCAGACACTTTCGTGATTTTCCGAATGAGCTGCAAAAACATAAGGCCGAACTCGAAGGTAAGAAAGTAGTGATGTTTTGCACTGGCGGAATTCGCTGCGAAAAAGCCACTGCCTATGCCGCAGATCAGGGAATCGATGCCTATCAAATTGATGGCGGAATTCTGCAGTATTTCGAAGATGTCGGTGGCGCTCATTATCAAGGTGACTGTTTTGTCTTTGATTACCGGATCGCCGTCGATCCCCAGCTAAAGCCCGTCAAATACGAAACGGCATTTCCGGATGGCCGTCCGATCGATGCTCTCGACGGGCACGACGTCGACGGTGAATAGGCAAAGATTTACCGTTTAGCCCGCCTAGCAGGACTCCGAAAGGTCATTAGAACCTGAAGGAGACCCGCACATGAGCAAATTCGATGAAGTAAATTCCGCTGAAGAATTCGTTGATGAAACAGCATTAGAAACCCTGGTTGAAAATGGCCCGACGCCTGCGATTTCTCCGAGCGTAGGGAGTGTGCAGCAAGTGGTAGCGCGATACAGTCATTGTACGCTTTGCGGTGGCCGCCTTCATTTCGTTCACTCGACTGATTTCAGTCGCAATACCACCCACGAAAAGGCTTCTTGCCCGGAATGTGGCCTCGATGCCCGCCAGGTGCTTCATCGCCTTCAGTAATTGCCGAGCGAGGTAAAATGCGGTAGCCTGAAGTCACAATGTCACGACTCAAAGGCTTTCTTCCTGATCCTTCTTTCGTCATGGCCAAAATAAAGCCGGCGATGCGCGGAGTGGGTGAAGGAAATCCCAATTCAGAACTTCTTTTTGTTTGCACCGAGTGCACTCCCCAGGAAAATCAACTTTTCGGAAAAATGATCGATGCCATGGGCATCAAACGCGCTGATATTTTTATTGCCCAAGACTTGCCAACGGATGGGGGGCAAGGGCTTCAGCCTCAAATCATCGTGGCTTTCGGAACAACGGCCGCGCGCATGTTACTGAAAGAGGATGTGACGATTGCCGACGTTCGGGGCAAGTTTCATCCGTTCGAAAATCAAAAGCTCCTGATCACCTACCACCCGTCTGAACTCAGTCAGAATCCGGCGCTTAAAAAAGCGTGCTGGGATGATTTGCAGCTCGTCATGAAAGCCTTGGGACTGAAAGGTGCGAGGTAAGTCGCCATGTTTCGTGAAAGACTAGGGCCGTCGGTCGAGCAAAGTGTCCGGTGGAAATGGTGGTTTCTGGCATTTCTTTCTGGCCAAATTAACGCAGGGGGTTGGCTTGCAACAGGTCGTTTCGTCAGCCACGTCACTGGTTTTGCGACTCTCTTCGGAACTTTTTTTGCCCGTCAGCAATGGTTCACCGCGTTTCAGATGGTGACGGTGCCGGTGTTCTTTCTCCTTGGAACCATCATTTCGGGCTTTTTGGTCGAAATGAAAATTCTCAGAGGCAAGACCCCTCGTTTCGATCTCGTCATGATCATGGCCATTTTGTGTCTGCTGGTGTGTGCCCTGGGGGGACGACACGATTTTATCGGCGATTTTACGCAAAATTTTGGTCCGAACCTGACGATTCGCGAAGATTACAAGATCATGGCCTTGCTCTGCATGGCGAGCGGACTGATTAATTCTGCAATCAGTTCTTCTTCAGCCAAAACCGTTCGAACCACCCATCTGACCGGAGCCACTACTGATATGGGGTTGAGTCTGACCCGCTGGTGGGCGCTTCGTAAGGATCGCCCGGTGATCGGCGAAAAAGAACTGATGCTCAGCCGTTTTCGTTTAGGGCAGATCGTGTTCTTTACCGCCGGTTCTGGAGTAGCTACTTTTTTCTTTTTACGGTACCATTACCTCGGGTTTTTATTCCCTGCAGTTTGCGCCAGTTATGCTTATGTTGAAGCGCGAATTGCTGTAAGGCATAAGACCAATTTTATATTGTAATCGGTCGGCGAAGCGAGCGTCGACAGAACGAGGTTATGGAAGTTTTCTTCTTTTTGGCGGTCATTGTCGGAGTGGTCTTATCGATGGTGCGCGTACTGAATGAGTACGAGCGCGGGGTCGTGTTCCGTCTCGGGCGTATCGAAGGTGCCAAGGGGCCCGGCCTGATCATCCTGGTGCCGATCCTCGACAAGATGGTTCGAGTCGATCTACGAACGGTAACTCTCGATGTTCCGTCCCAAGACATCATCACCCGCGACAATGTAACGATCAAGGTAAACGCAGTCATTTATTTTAAGGTGGTAGATCCGGTTCAAGCGGTCATCGAAGTCGAAAACTACCTCATGGCCACCTCCAAACTTTCGCAAACCACACTTCGTTCGGTCGTCGGACAAGCCGATCTCGATACACTTCTTTCTTCGCGCGACGCCATCAATCACAAGCTTCAGTCGATTCTCGATTCGCAAACTGGGCCGTGGGGTGTGAAGGTATCGAATGTCGAGGTTAAACAAGTCGATCTTCCGGTCGAAATGCAACGGGCGATGGCCAAGCAGGCCGAGGCCGAGCGCGAACGACGTGCAAAAGTAATTTCTGCAGAGGGCGAGTTCGAAGCCTCTATCAAATTGACTGCAGCTGCAAAGAACATGGAAAGCCAACCCATGTCACTGCAGTTGCGCTACCTTCAAACCATTCAGGAAATGTCGACTGAAAGAGCGACGACCACGATCGTTCCTTTTCCTATCGAGATTCTGAAATTTTTTACCACGGAGAAAAAAGCATGAGTACTACACCCAATACCCAAGGAAAAATCACAGAGTTCATGAACCACCATTACCGGCACTTCAATGCTGCGGCGATGATGGATGCGGCCAAAGCGTATCGCACGCACCTCGAGGACGGAAACAAGATGTTTGTCACACTCGCCGGAGCGATGAGTACGGCCGAGCTGGGTCTCAGTCTGGCCGAAATGATTCGCCAGGATAAAGTGCATGGTATTTCTTGTACCGGTGCCAACCTCGAAGAAGATATTTATAACCTGGTCGCGCATGAGCATTATGTTCGCGTGCCGAATTACCGCGATCTGACTGCGGAAGATGAGTTGGCGCTTTTGAAGAGAAATCTGAATCGCGTCACCGATACCTGTATTCCAGAAGAGGAAGCCATGAGAAAAATCTGGCGGATCATGGAAGAGCAGTGGTTGGCCGCCGAAGCAAAAGGTGAACGTTGTTTTCCTCACGAATTTTTCTACCGGGCGCTCCTGCAAGGAAAGTTCAAGGAGCATTACCAGATCGATCCTAAAAACAGCTGGATGCTTGCGGCTGCAGAAAAGAACATCCCGATCATCGTTCCAGGCTGGGAAGACTCTACCTTGGGCAACATGTATGCCGCTTATTGTCTCGAGAAGCGCGTCAAGAATGTTCATACCGTTCGTTCAGGAATCGAATACATGATGTTTCTTGCTGATTGGTATTCTGAAACAACTTCCGGAAAAAGTACGCTTGGATTTTTTCAAATCGGTGGTGGTATTGCCGGTGACTTTCCAATCTGTGTAGTGCCGATGCTCGAAAAGGATTTGAATCGTTCACCAAAACTCTGGAGTTACTTCTGTCAAATCAGTGATTCGACCACCAGCTATGGTTCTTATTCCGGAGCGGTACCGAATGAGAAAATCACTTGGGCAAAACTGGGCGTCGACACCCCTAAGTTCATTGTCGAGTCGGATGCAACCATTGTTGCCCCGTTGATGTTCTCTTACATTCTGGGTTGGTAGTTCTTGAGTTTTCTTTGGCTGGTTCTGGGCATTACCTCCGCATTCGCAGGGCACGAGTACCAGTGTGAATACGTGCGCGATGCGAAGCCTTACATCGAACACCACGAAAAATTCCGGTGTCCAAAAATCGACGGAACGCGCGAGAAATTCAAGATTGAAGATGAGCAGCTCATTTCGTCAGTCAAAGTAATGGTGCTTTTTGAAGAAGCGCATGTGGGCGTGTTTGTGAATGAGATCATTGAAATCAATCCGCCACGTCCAGCCAGCGATTTCTATTATAGTGTGTTTGCGGTACCTGAGGTACAAGCGGTCATGCAGCTTCGAAATCCAAAGCATCTGCCACCGCTAGGGTTGACGATCGAGAGTGTCGAGCCGGTACTACCGATTCTTTAAATTCAGTTTTTAGTGTAGCGCTTACAGTTTGCATTTTCGGTTTGCGCGCCACCCGCTTTGCGGTTGTAACTGATGACGCCTTTGAGGTGGTCGGCATCGCGAGCTTCTTGTGCATCATGACTGCTGTAAGAAAAATTAGTGTCGAGAGTGATGGTCTCGAGATCTTTGAGTTGTGAGCCGGCAATTGCTTTGGTTCCGTCGATGCCGTCGCGCATTTCGTCAGTGATCGTGGCTCTATAGTTTCCGTAACCTTGATAAAGGAGTGTTCCTTCATCCTTGTTAAAGGTGGCAATTGTTTTTGTGGCAGTATCCGTAGGACCAGAAATGATCATGATCGCCGGAGTGCGAGTGCCTTCTGATGCGGCTGTGTGATTGTATACCTGAATGTGAATGCCAGTCTGATCTCCTGTGCACCGAAAGCCGTCGGCCTGTGCTGCGATCGATCCAAAAGTGATGCCTAAAAAGCCGATACTTCGAACAAATGCTGTCGCTGATAGTTTCATAGGTTTTTCCCTCTCAATTGCTTTCGTGGATGCAAATTACCATAAGCGGCATAATTTAATATATAAAAATTGATGATATTGATATAAACAAAAATTATATGAAGCGAATGCATGAAGATCTCTTGAATATCGGCACTTTAAAGCAGGAATTGCCTTCTTATGACGCACTGCGCTCTCTTGTCGCGTTTGCCAAAGCTGAAGATATGGTGAAAGCGGCAAGAAGTTTGTCGGTTTCGCAACCCGCACTTTCTTTTCAACTGAAAAAACTCGAAGAGCAATTGGGGTTTCAGTTATTTACATTTTCAGGAAAGCGTAAGGTCTTGACCCAAGTCGGAAAAGCCTATGTTTCGGAAATGGAAAAACTTCTGATCGAGTTTCGAATATCGAACGAGCGCTTTGCCCGGGACGCGGTTCACCTGGAATCGCAGTCGCTGAAAATTGCAGGTAGGCGCGAACTCCTGATTCCGATGTTGCAGTTTCCGTTTCCCGGTCAGATCGAATTCGTACATTTGCCTTCAAATGAAGCATTGCAGAGTCTCATTCGCCACGAAGTCGATCTGGCAATCAGTACTCATATTGAAGAATATTCTGACTTGATTGCACACGTTTTTTTCGAGTCGGGATTTCAGCTCATTCTTCCGCCCGGGTGGAAGGCGAGCGAAATTGGAGAGCGACCGGTCGTGGCTTATGGAAGAGACTCAACCTACCTGAAAGAATATGCCCAGGCCTGCGGAATATTGCCTACGAGTCTTCGCGTTTCACGTGTCGTCGAAGATTGGTACAGTGTGGTCGAACTGGTGAAAGGCGGTTTCGGCTGGTCCGTGATTCCGCAGTCTTGGAATGTGTTGAACCGGGAGGTGACCACGAGCCTCATTCGGCATCCGCGCATGCACAGTCAAAAAGTTTACTTCTTTTTCAGGCGCGAAGACCGAAAGAGCGTTTGGGTAAAGAACCTTGAAGATTGGGCCATTTCACGGCAAAATTTTAAGCAGGGATGAGTCAGCTCAAAAAAGCTTTGTGGATCGTGATTTTCGCAGCCGTAATCATTTGTCAAACCCGGGATTCGTTTGCCCAGGCAAAAGCGGGTGGGGGTATTGGTGCGCCTGGCGGTGCAAAGGCAACTACCGGACGATATGAAGCTTATATGAGCACCGGTTATATCGGTCTCGTCAAATCGGCCACTTCGATCGATCTCGCACCTGGACTTCAGTACACGCCGATTCCCTCTTGGTCCTGGATTCAGGTGGGTGGAGAAATCATGTACCAGCGCCTCACGTATCAGGGTGGAACTACCAAGGCGTTCGTCATTATGGCAGGGCCCACTTTAAATTTTGGTCCGGCAAATTCAGAATCCACGTTTGTTTCTCTGGGAGTCGCGATTCGCTCGGGCTCGAGTGATTATGCGGATCCTACTTCCGAGGATCCGAGCGGTTTTGGTTACTATCTTTTGATGGGAAAACGAATGAGCATCGGTGGTGGCTGGAGTCTGAGGCCTACGCTCGGAGTCATGAGTGCGGGAACCGGGGGCTTGGTGTTCAGACCATTCGCACTCAGTTTGTTTTTCTAGCTTTCTATTTTGAAGTTGACGCCGTGTGGTAGCGGTTATACATCTCCCGGCCAGGAGAGATGCCCATGAGAAAAATCACCACTATTCTTTTTTTAATTCTGACTTCCATCAACGCCTATGCTGTGGATTACACACTTCAGCCAGGTGAAAGTGTTACAATTCCGAAAAGTCGCGTTGATTCTGTAGTGACTTGCATGGGGCCATCGAATGCGCTCGAACTCGCGGGGTGTACCTGCAATGGTAATGAGATCATCCTTCACGCGATTAAGCCGGATGGAACTACCCGTGAGTCGTCGCTCGGTTATATCGGCGGCTGCGCGTCCGAAATTGCTGCGCGCCCAATTTGTACCGGCACAGCAGTCGTCAATGCTTCGATGCGTGCGGGTTGCACTTGCAACGGAAATGAAATTCTTCTTCATACCTTGAACGTCGACGGAACAGTAACCGAAGCATCTCTCGGATATGTTGGCGGTTGTGCTGACGCGATTCGAAGCAAGCCTACCTGTCAGTAATGGTTTGAGTGCCAGCGAATTCATTGATTCGTACTGCTGAAGTTCAATTCGGTTCATTGTTGCTGTTCACTGAACTTGAGTGTTTTGCGCTTTTTAATTTTACACTTACGTAATAGAATTGCTCGGGTATCGAACCCGGAGTGTAAAGCGTTTGAAAAAAACAATCGTCCTCATCTTGCTCGTTCTTTCTCAGTCTGCACAGGCTGCGAATTACTTTGAGTACATCCGGAAAAGCACTGACGGTTTCAAATATCGCTTGAGGATGAAAGACGCGCGGCACGGAGAAATTTCGATTCCGACAGGTGAGTTCAGTTGGTTTGGAACCAAATGGAGGGTAATCACCAGTGGAATCATCACTCAAATCGGAATTCCCCAAAAGATTGCCGATAAGGCTAAGCCTCTAGGAATTGATTTTTATGGATATGAAGGCGAGTATCCGTATGTAAGGGTCGACGGAACGCTTCGGATCAATCAGTACGGTGAGTCGCTCGCAATTCCTGCCAATACTTCTACGAGTATTTTCGGTGCCCCTTTTTCGTTTGAAGGCCAAAGATACATGATCGGGTCGTTTTCAAGGCCTAGTACTGGATCTGATATTCAAGGAACCTATGTGATTCGCGTTTCTGATTCGCACGCGATCAAACTCAATTCGACCTATTATGAAAACGATTACGATCTCAAAGTTTTTGAGATGACGGGCGCAATTCTCAAGGGCCCAACGGGTGAAGAACTGAATCTCAGTTCCTTTTCAGAGGGGCCATTTGCCTGGCGTGGAGGTGTCGCTCGAACCGAAGGTGGAGTGGATTTTAGTTCGATGCTCGGTTTTAGCTATGAGGATTTGAGTCTCGAACTGGGCAATGTTCCTCGCTACACTTCAACTGCAGACCAGAAAATCATTGATGCAATTATTGCACGTGTCACTTCAGACGGGCGCCACAGTAAATCTTCGGTGATTCTCGGAAATTCCGGCGTGGGAAAAACTACCTTGGCTATGCAAGTTTTAAAACAACTTCCGCCAGGCTGGAAAATGTTTTCACTCGATGCAGTTCAGTTGACTGCAGGTGCAGAAACGATTGGCGTGATTCCGAATCGGATCAAAAAATTAATCGAGTTGAGTAAGAAGCACAAAATTGTCTGGTACATCGATGAGTTTCATACTCTTTCTGGGGCGGGAGCCTATCGAGGAAATTCGGTTGATGCCATGCAGTTGTTTAAAACAGCAGTCGAAAAAGGTGATTTAATTCTCATGGGTGCGACTACGAGCGAGGAGTATTACGAAAGTGTCGGGGGCGACGCGGGCTCGTTGAGGAGGTATAAGTCATTCGAAATAGATTCGCCTTCGCCCTCAGATGCGAAATTGAAGATCAAAAGTTTGCTCGAGGTCAGGCAGATTAGTCTCGAAGATTCAGTCATTGATCGAGTGATGAAACTTTCTGAACGTTATGATTATGCAACCGAAAATCCAGGGCGAAGTGTGGCTTTTCTTGACGCGATCCTGGATCATTCCTTGAATCCGACGTTGAGCGATGTGGATGCGGTTTCGAAAGTGTTCTATAAGATTCCCAGCTTCGCCATTGATCGAAGTGAGCTTCAAAGACTGAGGGGGCGTTTTATCGGCGACATGGATGCGCGGGTAGAAGGGTTTTCTGAGGTCAAGCAACAAACATTAGCGTTGCTAGAGCGCGGATATCTTGGCTTGCATGATGGTAAAGGCCCACTGGTCAGTATCCTGCTCGACGGAGATCCGGGTATCGGAAAAACTTTCTATGCCGAATCGTTGGCCAAAGTGTTGGGGCTTCCTTATGTTCGCATTGAAATGAATCTGGGCGGGAATGACTATACGGCCGAAGACATTGCAAAAGAAATTACGAAGGCGGTTCGAAAGAACCCCTTTGCCGTGCTGAACTTGGATGAACTCGATAAATGTCCGAAGGAGATCATGGATCGATTGTTAAAGATGTTCGATGACGGAATTCTTTCAACCCAACATTGGTTGAATAGTAGTCGTACTCAAAAGAAGCTGGTCAGTATTTCTGTTCGAAATGCGATTGTGGTCTTTACCTCAAATGACAATTCTAAAGTTTCAGCTCCACTGAAGAGTCGAATTCAAATCAAAGCTCGAGTCGCGAGTCTCGAGCGCGAACAAATGAGCCGGGTCATCCGTCAAAACTTGTTAGATCGTATTGCGCAGTTACGGAATGAACTCAATATTCCGAATCAGTTTGAAATTGAAAATCTAGATAGATTTATTGCTCAGGCACTGGATTCGATTTACGTTCCACCGGTGGTTCAACCTGGCATTGGATTTAATCAAACTGCATCTTCAGGGCGAACTGGCGCAATGCCATCGATCGATACCCGAGAGACACTGAAGAAGATTATCATCTTCATCCTAGATCGTGCGGTGACGAAAGCCCTCCTCGATCCGACGTATCAAACAAATGCGCTCATTAAAATCAAGCTCGATTATCTGAATCCGAATGATTGTACCTATCTCGCGACGATAACAAATCAATCATAATGCGCTGCTAAACAAAAAGGTGGGCCCGACCTTTTTAGATCTTTTCTATGACAGTGGCGACGCCTTGGCCAAAGCCAATACACATCGTAGCTACACCGAGTCGGGCATTTTTATTTTTCATCAAGTGCGCGAGTGTGCCGATGATGCGTGTTCCTGAGCAGCCGAGTGGATGTCCGAGGGCGATCGCGCCGCCATTCAGATTGGCGCGTTCATTCATCGATTCAAGTAACCCGAGTTCTTTCAGAACAGGCAAGCTCTGAGCGGCAAATGCTTCGTTCAGTTCCCAAAGATCGATATCGGTTGTCTTCAGATTTGCCCGCTTCAGTGCTTTATGAACCGCGGGAACAGGTCCGAACCCCATGATCGAAGGATCGCAACCGGATGCGGCGATGCTGACGACCTTTGCCAATGGCTTAAGGCCCAGGGCTTTTGCGCGATCGTGTGACATTACGAGACACGCCGAAGCGCCGTCCGAAATCGCCGAAGCGTTTCCGGCGGTGACGGTTCCGTTTTTGGGATCAAACACCGGGCGTAGGGCAGAGAGCGACTCGAAAGTCGCATCCGCGCGAATCACTTCATCGTAATCAAACAGTTTCAGAAATCCTTTTTCATCATGCCCTTGAATCGGAACGATCTCGTTTTTAAATGCGCCATTGACAGTTGCCTGGTGTGCATTTTGGTGTGAGCGAAGTGCGAAGCGGTCTTGTTGTTCGCGGGTAACTCCATGCATCTTTGCCAGAAGCTCTGCGGTCAACCCCATGTTCTGAGCGCCTTTGGATACATTTTTGTTCGCACGGGGATTAAAATCGACATTTAAGGTCATCGGCACGTGGCCCATGTGCTCGACTCCGCCCACGATAAAAACATCTCCGTAACCCGCTTGAATGCTCATGGTGGCCGTGTGAAGTGCTGTCATGGATGATCCGCAAAGGCGATTGACGGTTTGCGCGCTGACCCCAAACGGAATGTCGGTTAAAAGTTGCGCCATTCTAGCAACGTTGAACGCTTGCTCGAGGGTTTGCTGAACGCATCCCCAGATGATGTCTTCGATTTCGGCCGGGTCTACGTTCGGACTGCGAGCGAGAAGCGCTCGCATGAGCTGGGCAGAGAGTTCTTCCGATCGGACATGGCGAAAGGCGCCGCCTTTTGAGCGACCCATTGGAGTACGTACGGCATCAACGATCACGACTTCTTTGGTATTAGACATTGCGGATCTCCTGTTTGAGTACTTGTTCGATTCCTGGTGTGACTTCGTAAAGTGGCCCGTATTTTTTGGAATAGGAATTTCCTTTATCGATCAGAGCGGCTGAACCGATGCTTTCGGCATAACGGATCGGACCGCCGCGAAATGGCGGAAAGCCAAGGCCGGTGAGCATGGCGAGATCGAGTTCTTGTGCTTCATCGACGATTTTTTCATGCAAACATCGCGCGCTCTCGAAGATGAACGGAAGCATCAGACGATCGATGATTTCTGCATCGGTGATGGTCGCATTTGCGTTCTTTGGGTCTTGGCCAAGCAGCGTATAGATCTCGGGCGAAATTTCTTTCTTTGGTTTTCCTTTGGCATCGACCGAGTAGTTATAAAAACCTTTGCCGTTTTTCTGGCCGAACCGTCCTGCTTTGTAGAGGACTGATACGCTGAATTCTGCGAGAAACGGCATGCGATCCGGAAATCCTTTAGCCATGACTTCAGACGCGTGGTGGGCGGTATCGACTCCGACGACATCGAGCAAGAATGCTGGTCCCATTGGCCAGCCCCATTTTTCCATTACTTTATCAATGCGCTGAAAATCAACCTTCTCGGCAACGAGTTGGTTAAAGGCGGTAAAATACGCGAACAGCACGCGATTGACGAGAAAGCCTGGGCAGTCATTGACGACGATCGGGGTTTTTCCCATCGAAAGGGCATAGCTGACGGCGGTGGCGATGGTTTCAGGCGCGGATTTGGCTCCGCGAATGATCTCTACAAGGGGCATG
>CAIKYX010000259.1 GCA_903831745.1 Oligoflexia bacterium | reverse complement strand
CGATGCCCAGTAAAACGGTAATTTTACCCAAAGCTACCGATTGTTTTAGATCGCTAGGATTCAGCGCAAGACATAACGCGTCTCGATTTGCCTCAAGCTCTCGCTTTGCAAAATCCAACATGAGCTGAGTTCGCTTTACTGCACCTTCGGCCTTGAATATCGGATCCGACCATAGCGAAACCGTTACTCCATTTACGTGCCCCTGCTTCATTTTTGGAATATCGACATGGGCCTGAGGATTATCCATTCTCAACCTCGTGCCTTGATGAAAACCACGTAAAACTGCATCGCAATGCAGATCAAATACCGGAGATGAATGATCATTCGTCATATAAACTCACTTCACTAGTGATTCTATTTCTTCTTTAAATTCCTGGATAATAGCCCAATTAATCGACTTACCCGAGATCTGGCTCGCCCGCCGAAAAGCCCTATTCATTTCAGTCGTTCGACCTTGTAGCCCAACAGATTGTGCATAAAACAGGTACGAATTGTACCAATTCGGGTCTACTTTAAAAAAACGTTTCCAGGCATTTTCAGAGCGCTTAGCCCAACGCATGGCTAAGCCTATCTTGCCCTTTCTCGCGTACTCTTTCGCAACACCGATGGCACCCACTCCTTGCGAATAGTTCGCTCGCTGATACCCGAGCCGTACCTGCTCCTGCCCCAGTAAAAACTGTTTATACGGCTGATTCGAGAACCAATAATACTCATTTCTGATTCGGGTTCTTAAATTCGAATCGACACCTCGCAACCTAACTAAAAGCCGCTGTAGCTTTTTGGCAGCGGTCGCATACCGCATTCGATTCTCGGCTTTCGAATACCCCTCTGTCTTCTCGGCGGTAAAAACAGCTTCATAATATGCTGCAACCACTAGATCTGGATAGGCTCGCAAAAAATATCGAGAAAGCACGCATGCGTCGTCATAGCGAGCTCGATTGCTAAGGCTTCTAATTTTTGACTCAAATTCCTCGACTGATTTCATATTGAATCTCATGGGGCGTTTCTATAAATATCAAGCAATTATACTTCATCAATGTAAAAAAAACATCCATTACAAGCAAGCCAAACCCATGTTAAAGTCTGCTTTTCATTCAAAAACGAGTGCTATTTTCGGATTTACACTCCTTAAAACCATCGGGGTTACCAAATCAGCATCATCCAAAATCAGGCGATTTCGAATGTTGCACTTCACCCTAGAAGACTAAATGTAAAAATCATATCCTCGGAAGCTAAAAAACTCTGGGAATTTTTCACTAAATAAACGGTCCTGTATTGACGGGGCAACTCCACATCTTCAGCCCCTTGTGAGGGGCGTTCTCATTGTAGTCTTCAAACCATTTCGGCAATTGTTCCATGACCACTTTCGCATTCGATAGGTCTGCCGACCATGCGTAGTCACGCTTGAATGTTTTTACAAAAGCTTCAGCCATGCCATTACTCTCGGGGCTGTACGATGGGGTTGTGCGGGGCTCAAGATTTAAACTCCGCGCGACCTCGACTGTATCTCTTGCGATATAGCAGGGGCCGTTGTCGGTTAACCACTGAATTTTCTTTGGAGCTACTGGCGTTCCGAATCGTGCTTCAACCGATTCAATCATGAGATCCCGAATCATCGCACCATCCACCCCAACTGTTGATGCGATAAAACGAATCACCTCCCGATCGCAAGTGTCCAAACTAAACGCAACATGCACCCGCTCTGCGTTCCAGCATTGAATCGAGAATGCATCTGAACACCAACGGGTATCGCTGTGAAGAGTGATTACTTTGCCGTCATGCGTGCGATTTGGCTTACCAGTGTGACGTTGAAGCAGGAGGCTCGCTGTCTTCATAATTCGGTAAATCCGTTTATGATTTATCCTTAATTTCTGCTTACTTTCTAGCTCAATATTTAAAAGCTGAGTGACTCGCCGATACCCGTAAGTAGATCTCGCATCCGTGATCCTCCTGATCATGGGAAGTAGCCAATCATCATCTGCTTTTGAGTACCGAGAACGCTTCACTTTGGTGGCCTGAATCTGCTCGACGAGATTTGATCTTGAAACATCCATTACTCGTGCGACCTGCCTTATTCGAAACCGTCCACTCCGACCAAGGGTTGCCGCGAGATCAGTTTTTTTTCACGGCCTAACTTAATCGCTTCTTTTAAGATTTCGATATCTACTGTCTTCTGCCCCAAGATTCGTTCAAGCCTTCTAATCTTTGCTTCAAGTTCTCGAACCTGACTCTCGGGAACTACTTTTTCCTCCGAGCCTACTGCTGTCAGTGCGCCGTCTTCCATTCTTCGCCTCCAGTAAAATAGCTGATTCGGAGGTATACCATGTTTACGGGCAACCAAGGAAACCGTAACTCCTGGCTCGTAAGTTTCTTGAACAATAGATCTTTTTTCGCTCGGTGCCCAACGTCTGCGGCGTTGTTTTGAGGTGATGACCTCGATTTTCTCATGTTTAGTGTTAGTCATATGCCTAGTAATATTCCTATCTGTTAACTCAGGGCCAAGTGGTCCGGTCTAAATAGGGGCTACTACAAGGCGTACCAGAATGTTGCTTTTGAATCAATTTCGTAGCGTAAATAAACTGATCTAATTAAAGAACACAAAGCTGTCGCTAATAAGCCACACCAAGACCATTTTTTTATGAAGGCAATTGCCTACAGTTGCGCATATAACTAAGGAAAAAGCATAAGGATTCTGGCACAATTACTGCTGTAATAAATCGACTATCTACCCAAACTATTTTGGTAGGTATTAATTAATAACAAACGCTAAGAGGAGTACTCGATGGAAACAGCTAATACAGAATTCGACTTTGATCTCTCTATTCATAATGACCCGGTCATGGGTGAGTCTAGAGTTAAAAACTGAGTAATCTTATGGGCAGAGGGGTCTTATCCTCCTCTGCCCAGCAAACATATGTTTTTCAACGATTTAGCGTTCTCAAGTTCTAGAGCAGAAAAGTACTGGGCAGCAATACAAAAAAGGGCGTTAACACGCCTTGAGAGCTTTAACATAAAAACAGTTGAATTAAGCAATGAACAATTTCATAAAAAATCCAGTGCCTGGTCAGTCTTTCTATATACGACTGATGAAAAATTAAGTTCGATATTAAAAAATAATGATGTAAAAAATATTTTTGATATAGAAAAAAATTGTTTCAACAATACACACTTAGTAGATGCTCCACTATGGAAAAAAACACTTCAACCAATTGAAGATGGTCGCTTCATATATGCATCAGATTCACCGCTTGGTGGAGAACCTCCTCTAATTGAGGCTCTTGAAATAATAGAAAAATCTTGGCCAGAAGGGTTCGCGGAATTCAAAATATTAATCAGGGGATGCGCATGGATCTACAGCGCTCGAATTGAAAGCTTTAGCGATCCAAAACTTTTTGGTATTATTCATTTACGACGAAACCTTAAAATGCCACCTTTTCTGTTAGCATTAGACGTAGTTCACGAAACCGCACACCATGCCTTTTTCATTGAAACGTCGATTGACCCAATCCTTCTAAATCCAAGCCAAGAACTATATTCATCTATGCAAAGAAAAAACAGACCTGCCATTGGCGTTTTTCACGCAGCGGTAGCAATTGGGAGAATGCTCATTTTCTGCAAGAAGGTAATTCAAACGCCAGGCTTTGACACAAAAACATATGAACTAGCGAAAAAATCGTATGATAACTGTATTCATGATCAACTAATTAGCATTAGTGAAATCAAAAAAACACCTCTAACTGCTACGGGAGTTAAGTGTTTCAATGAAATTATTGATTCGTTCGAGCAGATCACTAATGAAAAGGTAAGTTAAAATGGAATCAGCACTCAAAAGAATCGGAATTCTCTTTTCCACTGAATTAGGCCTTACACGAAGCATTTCCGCTATTGGCAGAATACTTTTGGGCATTTTAGCTGGATTGCCACCGACTGCATTGGCAGTGAGCAGTACCATTGCTTTTACGGTTTCAGCGGTTTTGGAGTTCCCCACGGGTCTAATTACTGACTTATTTGGAAAAGTAAGGGCTTCAATTATTGGATATCTATTTCAAGCTGCTGCTTGCACATCTCTATTTTTTGCACTTTTTTTATATAAAGAGCATCCACAATTAATGTGGTTTCTGATCATATTAGAAGCTCTTCTTGATGCTGCAGGGAATGCCTTTGCCTCAGGCTCACTAGAAGCGCTTTACCAAGAAATAATTATAAAAGAAAGTGCTGGCCTGCCTGATAGTGAGGCTAAAAAATTCAGAGAAACAGGCCTACTTCAAGCAGAAGGATTTGGACGCTATATTGCGTTCATTTCACCGATTACCGGAATTACTGCTGCTCTTTTACTAAAATCTTATTTTAATTTTGCACATATATTACTTTTGTTTCACGCATTTGGATGGATTGTAGTATCAATAATGATTTTTAAGTTGGCCAATCAATATCAAATTACAGATCTACCAAAATTTAATTTTCATGAAAGACTCGAAAACTGGAGAGCCGGATTTAAAGATTTGTTCTATGGCCATGAACGGGCCAGCATAGTTGGAATGATTGGCGCGCTTGGAATGTTCATGAACGCCTCTGTTGAATGTTATTACTTTATTTCGGTCTTAAGAGAAATACAGAACAATAAATTGATTCCGTTTTGGGTACCAACTATTATTATTACTCTTACAGCAGCATTAGGGCAGTTGCTTAGATCATTCGCATTGCCAGCCTTTTCTAAAAAATATCCAAACATTATTTTAATAATTCTTGGGCTTCTTGGTCAGACACTGCTATCCGTTGTTATGATTGCGGCTTCAGAGTTTCTAATTGGTAACATTCGTCTCTTAGTCCTTCTGGTCTACCCAATATTGTTCGCTTTGAGTATAGGGTTTATTAATAGACCAGCACTCGGAATGCTTCTGGCCGACACAAAACCCTACGTTCACGCAACCGCCGTCAGTTTACGCACAACCATTGCATTATTGCTTCTAGGCACCTATTCGTTTTGCCTCAGCATGAGATCCGGTGCACCCAGTATCTCTTGGATAATGCTTATCAACATAGGAATAAGTAGCATGATGGCAAGCATTTTAGTGTTTAGATTTAAGCGCAAAACCAATGAGGCGATATGAAATCCTATATTTTATCAAATGTAAAAAAACTCTATTCGGGCAAAAAAAGCGATCAATCAGCGCTTTTCTACAATGTAGACGTGTACATTGAGAATCAAAAAATTACGAAGGTCATTCCTCATACATCAAGAAATCCTTCAGGCGAGAATATAGTAAAAATAGACGCTTCAAATTATTATGTTACTCCTGGATTAGTCGACGCACATTCTCATGTGACGCTTGATGGGCTTACTGACTCTGATCTTACGAGAGTAAACGGGCCAGCTGGCATTCTCTATGCTTCTAAAAACTTGTATCGAGCTTTGGCGTTCGGAGGAGTGACCACCATTCGAGATATGGGGGGCGCAACCCACCTGCTTAAGTCCCTCATCGAAGCGGGAGAAGTAGTTGGCCCAAGCATGCAAATCTCTGTTTGTATGTTATGTGCCACCGGCGGACATGGCGACATTCGAGGCTTCGAAAGATGCCATGGCGAAGTTTCTAAGCTTTTTCCTCCCGGCCCTGGTCGTCCATCAAGCATTGTTGACGGCCCGTGGGAAGCCAGAAAAAGAGTTCGAGAACTGGTTGCGGTTGGCGCAGATTTTATTAAAATCTGCCTAGGTAAAGGCCTCAGTTTAGGCAATAATAGCGACATCCTGCACCAGGTTGATTTTTCCACAGAAGAGTTAACGGCATTCTGCAACGAAGCTAGCAATAAAGGATTGAAAGTTGCCGGGCACGCACATGGCACACAAGGACTAATCGCAGCAATTGAAGCCGGTGTGAAAGATCTGCAACATGCAACATTCTTAACCGAAGAGGTTACTGAATTGGCGCTAAAACATAAATGCTCCATTACGCCCACCACTTGGTTTACGAAGGCCACATGCAAAGAAAACGCTTCAAGAATCCCAAACGCAAACCAAATATTAGAGGCTCTTCATAAATCAATCGAGTTGGCAAAAAGTGCGGGAATTCCAATTCTAATGGGATTCGATGCCGTGAAACCGGGAATGCACGGAAAGAACTATCAAGAGTTATCGTCGCTTGAATCTATTGGACTTTCGAGTCTTGAAGCTTGGTACGCAGCAACCGGGCAAGCTTCAAACGTTTTGGAATTAAACAATACTGGAACCATAGCGGAAGGAAAAAACGCAGACCTTTTAATTTTTAATGATGATGTCATTTCTAAAACAAGTTTATTTACCGAAACATCATTGCAAGAGGTAATTAAAAATGGTTTTGGAGTTAAGAATAAATTGTCAATTCCACAACTAAACCAGATAAACGCATTAATGACATGAAAACTTTCATTTGCTTCGTACTTTTGCTTTCAATCGGTCAAGGCACTGCACAAGCGGTTAAAATCCAACCAATCCGAATAAATATTGATTCAATGCCACTGAGTCTAGTTCCGTTTGAAATATCCGATACAATTGGCGCATGGTTAGTAGATCTTACCGGGCAGCGTCTAGTTACAACTAGATTCGCAAACAACACAACAGGCGACCTTGCTGAGTCATGGACTATATCCCCTGACGGGAAAACATTCACTTTTGAATTAAGAAAAAACGCTAAATTTTCTGATGGCACCTCTGTAACTTCGGACGACATTGTTCGATGTTTTCGCTTAGTACAGAAGAATATCAAAAAAGGCTATGTCTCATTCTACATGAAACAGGTCGAAACAATAACAAATCCAGACCCGCTCCATGTTCAAATTAAATTAAAAAATAATATCGCTGGGTTTTTAAGTGTACTTGGGGAGCCTCTTTTTACAATTTGGAAGAACTGCAATGAAACCATTTGCTTTACGGGTTCATTTCTAATTAACAAAAAGAGCACAAACGAACTATCTTTAATTAGAATGAGAGACAATCAGATTTTCATTTTCAAAGAACTATCCTTTAAGGACGCAGTTGATAGCTTTAATAGACATGAGTTAGAAGTGTTAAAAACCTACAGTTTAATGCATGTAGAAACTGCAAAAAAGGTATCAAATGAAAGGTTAATTTTTAACGATGAAAGAACCCACTTTTTAGCATTCAACACTCGTTCGGAACTATTTTCAGATAGTAGATCAAGAGCTTTTTTGAAAAATAATATAAATCTAATTAAATTAGATCGGTTCCTGAAAGAAAGAGGAACTAGACTTTCTAAAAGCCTTCTGCCGCCTTCTTTAACAAATGATGATAATCCATTAAATGAAGCAAGCACTATAACAAAAAGTAGTTCCCCTAATGAAGCAAAATTTTCCAGAAAGGTCACCGTGCTCATTTTGAGGGAACACGAGCTAGATCCATTAGTGGACTTAACGTTCGATAACATTCCCCATAAAATCCTTTCTTCAAATAAGAAAGATTTTTTAGACCATATTGCAAAAGGAGACTATGACGTAGCAATAATTGGCTACGGGGCAAGCATAAAAAACCCACATATAATTTCAATGTATTTCTACTCACAATCTAAAAACAATTTTGCAAAAATCTCAAATAATCAAATCGATTCATTGGTGAAAAAACTTTGGGAAGAGCGAGACCCTCGAACTAAGCTAAAAATTTTTTCTGACATTCTTGCGTTTAACGATTTAAATAACTGGTACGTGCCGATCGCTCATACACCTGTAATTTTCGGACTATCGAAATCCGTCCAATTTATGCCAAACAAGTCCTTCAGCAAGGACTTTTTTCTCCCTAGCCCTACTCTCGATTTAAATCAAATTTTTTGGAAACAAGAATGATTCCTAGATTTTCCGCTCACACTATATTTAAAGCACTGGCATTTTCAACAATTTTTTTTGTACTTTCTGGAAGCGTCTTAGTCTCCTTGAAATTGAATAAAAGCATTTCGGAGGCTTCAGCTATTCATGAAGCAGCAATTCTTTCAGAAGCTACATACGTAATTTTCGCCAATCAATTACTAAACCCAAACTTGTACTTGGCCACTGATCAAGTCAAAAACCTAATCGATGGTTCGTCGCTCATTAAAGTTTGCATAGAAATAACTAATTCCAACTTGGAAAAAGTGTTTTCTTACGAAAAAGACTCCGCGTGCAACGACAATCTCGATCGCGAAATAGCCAAAAGTATATATTTTGACGATCTGAACAATAGATTAGCTTACAAGATTTCGTTGCGTTATTTACCGAAGCAGTATCTGTCAAAATTTAGCGATATCAGATTTAATGCTTTCAATATTCTACTTGTTTTAGCTTTTATTGGCCTAACACTAGTTTTTATTATTTTAGCAATTCGTTTTGAATATTGGATTTTTGATCAATTGCACTTAATAATTTCAGGGAAAACTGGTTTACCCTCTTTACTTCAGGGGTTTTCAATTTCTGAGCTAGAAGAAGTGCGTCAAACAGTTCAAAGACTACAAGAAATCACCCAGAGTAAAGCAAAATTTGAAATTTCCTCTCAACTGGCACATGACATACGCTCGCCCTTGGCCGCATTGAAGATGGCTACATCTTCGATCTCTTCGCTTTCGCTCGACCAAAGAACGGTTATCTTAAATGCAACGAATCGAATAAGTGACATCGCAAATGGGTTGATTAGAAACATTAAAAGCCGTGAGGCTGCATCTAATAACCAATCGAATGTAGAGCCTGTTCTGATTGCTGAAATTCTGCGTGATTTAATTAAAGAAAAGAAAGTACAATACGAAAATAGAAGCCTAATTAAATTTGAAATTAATATTACAAATTCAAGTGAACTTTTCTCTACTATAAATCCCCATGAATTCGCTCGTGTAGTTTCCAACCTTATAGATAACGCTGTCGAAGCTCTTCCCGGAGGTTCCGGCAAAGTTAATGTGCAGGCGTCCTCATCTGATAATGGAAATAGTACAAAAATTGAAATTTCAGATAATGGTTGTGGGATTTCACCAATTCATATTACTGAAATAGGTACTCGGGGCAAAACATTTAACAAAAAGAACGGATCCGGTTTAGGACTAGCTTATTCAAAAGAAAGAATTGAAACGTGGGGCGGATCTTTTTCCATCAGTTCCGAACTAGGTGTTGGAACCACAATAACAATGCTCCTTCCCACGTGCAGCCAACCCCATTGGTTTTTAAATCGTTTAGTAATTAGCAAAGGGGCAACCGTTATTTGTATAGACGATGATATGGCAATTCATTTAGCCTGGGATCAAAAACTTAGTTCATTGCAATTAGAAAAACATGATGTCAGAAAGATTGATTTCTATTCAATCTCTGATTTTCGCAAGTTTTATGCTCTGAATTTCGCAGATCTGGGTAATTCAGTATTCTTGATTGACTATGAGTTTTCAAACTCTAAGGAAAATGGCATTGATTTAATTGAAGTCCTTGGCATCCATAACGACGCTGTTATTGTAAGCGGCAGAAGCGATGATCCTTCACTTAGATCTCGCTGCGACCAGCAGAAAATTAAACTTTTGCCAAAAAATCAAATTTATGATTTTTTTATTGAAGTCACTTAGATTGCAGTAACTATAGTTTATTGTGAAATTTTTTGTGGAGTTTTTAAAATAATGCCCGAAGCTGAGGCAAAATCACTAATGTGCTCACTAAAGGAAACATGAACTCATTTAAAATATTCCTAGACGAACTAGTCCTCAGTGCCGAGAAAAACCAATTTCTCACAGGCCCCAATATCTCTGATACGGGTTACCAAATCAGCGTCATCCAAAATCAGTCGATTTCGAATTTTGCCTACGGTCTACGCGATCGTAAAAACAAATTAACCATGACCACTAACACCGTTTTTCCGTTGGCATCATTAACCAAAGCATTTACAGCAGCGGCACTTCTAAAGCTTCTGCATGATCAGAATATTTCTCTTCAAACACCGGTTCACACGATTCTAAAAGATTTTAAGTTTTCTTCGCCCCATGCTACCGAGAATACAAATTCGATCGATTTATTATCGCATCGAAGCGGCCTGCCTAGGCACGATACGCTTTTTATCTGGGGCAAGTTACCCATGAGCGAAATCTACTCAGGCCTTAAACATTTAGAAATGCACCCGATCGACGGAAGCGGTTTTCGATCGAGCTTTCAATACAATAATATTTGTTATGCCCTGGCTGGCGAATTGATTTCGACTCTCTCTGGTCAAACCTACGAAGACTACGTCAAAAATCACATCCTAAAGCATGTGTCGAATGAACTGTGGATGAACTATAAATCGGTACCAGGCGATGCCATTCACGAAAAACCTTATTTCAGAGAATTAGAGGCAAATGTTTTTAAACTCTGGACCACGGACCCCGCAGCCTCGATGTGGGCAACCCTAAGCGGCGTAGCCCAATGGCTGTTACTCTTACTGAATCAAGGAAGAGCCAATGACGGTAGCATTGTTATTCCTGAATCTTGTCTGAACGAACTGTTTAAAACCCATAACGACCCGATCGGCACCCCCCGAAGGTGCAAATTGTTTGATGCAATCGGGATATGGCTTGGGCTGGTTTATCGATCAGCTGGGCGATACGCGAATGATTCATCACGGTGGCTTGGTTACAGGCGCTTCTAATTTTGCAGCCTTTTGCCCAGATAAAGGAATAGGCGTCGTGGTTCATGCTAATCAGCCCCAATCTCGTGCACCAAGAATCATCGGAATCTCGGTGCTTGCACATCTCTTAGGTGTAAAAGAAATTCCGTTTGGTCGTTTTAAAACCTTCAACACGTATTCTGCCCAGACCCTGCTACCAAATTACGATAAAAAAGAATATTGGTCGATGAATGACTCAATCGCAATCGAATCGCGATTCGAAGGAAAATACCATCACCCAGCCTACGGCACATTCGAAGTCAGGCGAAACAGCATCGGCGCCGAATTGGCGTATGGTCAAAACTCGTGGCCCATCCTTCGTTCGAACGGCAATAAGCTGATCGTTGGGGTCGAATGGATTGGCATGCCTGCAGAACTTTGCATCGAAATGAACGAAAATGAGTTACATGCGCCCCTGAATTTTCATCCCGGTGTCGAGCGAACTGTTTTTAGGCGCGCTTAAATCGTCGCATGCCAAAGGATCATACCGTAGTCGACATTAAATTTGCCCGAGCCTACCTGTTTCTCGATAAAATCCAATATTTCTGCGGTTTCTACATCATTCTCTGATCTACCAGTAAGTTGGCTATAGCACAGAGCCTCTTGCCGCATAAACCGAACCATGTCATCAAGCGAACTCGTTCGGGTACTGAACGGATCAGAAACTCCGATAATATCGCTAAAACCAAGTTCCTGAAAAATCGGCATCAACTTCTGCCCGGCATGAGTATCAATCGAGTTTTTCTCGCAAAACTGACCGATAAGACGCTTTAATTTTTCGAAGGTGGCATTTTCGGGAGTACACTCAAAGACCGAAAGATCGACATCGATGATGTAAAATCGGGTGCCTTGCTTCATTTTCGATTTTAGGCCCTGCAGAATCTCTTTTGCATTCGGTACATGAAGCAGAAAGTAACGCATGACCACTGCATCGAATTGCGAGAAATCAAAAACACTGAGCGGGTCTTGCATGTCGACCCGCTCGGCTCGCACATTGGGCATCGGAACCGAGTTGCAGCGATCTACCAGATGCTGGCGCAAATCGATTCCTGTAAATTGAATCTCGGGATGATCATGAGCAAGCGTGCGCACGAATAAACCATTGCCTGTTCCGACATCGAGCACACTTTTACACTCGCCAAGTTTGTGCTTCAGCATGAACTGATGATGCCGGTCATACGACATCTTTACTTGTAAATTGAGTTGATCATCGATGATCTGATCGAGGTTCAGCCAAACCTCGTTTCTGCTTTGATTCATTTTAGTATTTTATCATTAAATGATCACCTAAGCAGATTTGGAAAGGCCATTTTTCACATCAAGATTCACTTTTCGAACACTAATTCACCTGCAACCGACTTGTTCTTCAATTTATATTTAGATAACGTTCGAAACACGAGAAGGAGATTTATGAGAATCATTTTGGCATTTTTTTACCTTGGCTTCAGTTCTTTACGATAGGTCGGCCCTTTGCAGGAATATTTTGTCTACTTATTCATTAAGCCAATATAAAACCGATCAAAAAATTAGAATCGCCCTTGCTTCAGCAAGCGCCTTAAGCAATCAATAATGAGGATCAGCCCTCTTTTTGGCGCTATCCATATGAAATCGATGCACTTTTTATAATTATGTATAATTACATAAATAAATTGAAAGTATTTATGTAATTATACATAATGGCTAAAGAGGCTCTATGAACAAAACTCAAGTAATCACGGTCCCAATTAAGCCACAGCGCGGCTGGATCTATCAGATGCGAAATACACTCGGACTTACTTTAAACAAGCTGGCTCAAGCCTGTGCGGTTTCGACACCCACCATTGCTCAAGCAGAAAGAGGCGAAGTAAGTGGTAAGATTACTGTCGAAACTCTACGGAGAGCTGCTGAGGCGATGAATTGCGAGTTTGTCTATGCGTTCAAGCCTAAATCAAATTTTGAAGAGTTTATCAATAGTCGTGCCTATGAAAAAGCAAAAAGGATTTTATCGAATGCCGACCTTCATATGAGTCTCGAAGATCAACGAGTTTCTGGCGAACTCGAGCAACGAATTCAAAATTTAAAAAAGAAGCTGATCAAAGAAGGAAAAGTCTGGTGAAAAAGTTTTTATTCAAAGAACGAGATGGCAGAACTCCTTTGCCGGACGACTTCAAGAAAGACCTCATTCCGAAGCATATTAAAACGAGTGGCGATCTGGACGAGAGTGAAGAAGAAAATATTATTGAGGGTTTAATTTGGCTTGATGACTGCGAAAGCGATAGCAAAGACTGGATGTTTTGGCTGCTCTTACACAAAAAACTCTTCAAAAGCGTTTGGAAATGGGCCGGTAAATTCAGAGATCACGAGTTAATGAACGATGACTTTGATCACCCCGGGTATATTCAAGAACACATAAAGAAACTGGAAGGCGATCTTCTATATTGGATTAAAGAAAGACCTTTTAAGGATGACCGAGAGATTTTAGTAAGATTTCACGAGCGCTTTTTGACCATTCACCCCTTTTCAAACGGAAATGGCCGCACCTCTAGAATCCTTACTGAATACATTGCAAAGCGAGAGGGGCTTCGTGTTCCAACCTGGGGGCTAAACTTACGCAAAAACCAAAAGCTTCATCGAGAAACCTATATTTCTGCTGTGGTAAATGCGCGAAAGACAGGAAATATAAGCGACCTTTTTAAGTTTATGTATAGCTAATTCTACAGAGTGCATTCCCACTCAATAAGACATAAGACAAAACTATTGACGCTGAACTAAATCATTGGGCCTAGGTTTCGGCTCAGCACCAGTGTCGCTATAAAAACTCAATTGGTATATAAACACTGAGTGGCTTAGGAATTAAACTTACCTTTAAATTTTTACACTTTTCTCTTATTTGCACTTCTTCATATCGACTAGTTACTAGAATCGACTGTTCCTGAATTCCTAGAATTTCAATCAAATCTAATCCATTTTCGTTCGAACCTAAAATCTCAAAATCCACCAGAAAAATCGCCTTATCCAACTCTGCAAAATTATCTCGAAAATATTTCCTGAACATTTCGGTTGAGCTGATGTGCTGAATTTTAACATTAAAGTTTTTTGCACCAGCTGAAGCAAATCGACCTTCCCAAACCTGGTGAATAGAAGAATCATCGTCAAAAACAACAATTGATGTGCCTGCTTGCACTTTCAATTTCGATACAAACCAGTCTGGGGCTGCTGCCGCCTTCACAAAAAGACTAACGCTAGTACCTCTACCTACTTCCGACTGAACTTCAATGCAGCCCCCCCAACTTTTCAGAGTGCACTTCGCATGATATAATCCAAGGCCAGAACCACTAGGTTTTCCATAAGTATTTCCCTTTTCACCAATCCGAGCTAGTATCGCAGGCTCAATGCCTTGCCCATTATCGTTAATCTGAATTTCCACTACAGAATCGCGCACCATTGTCTTAATCACTATAATGCCTGATTTTATGGGTAACGCTTCAAACGCATTATTAAGCACATTCGAAAGAACACGGTTAAACTCGGAAAGTCGAACCATTCCAAATAAACCATAGGACTCCTTGTCCATTTTAAATTCAATATTAAAATCCTTAACTTTACCCCACTCTAGCCGCTTTTCTGAGATAATTTGCTCAATTATTGGAGATAACAACGTTGCATCGATTCTTTCAATTTCTCTCACGCCATTCACTACTTCAAAACTTTGTGCACCCAACTTAGTTTTTTCTTTGATCGTAAGGGTGTTGGCAATATCCTTAATCCGTGTCAATGCGTTACGAATCATATTCCGACTCTGTTCCGGAATTTCTGTGAGCGAAGTTGAAACAAGCTCTAAAACAGCCAGAGGCGACCTAATATCATGGGCTAATTGGGCAGCCACTAAAGCAACCCTCTCTGCTGTTAATAACTCCTGAAGCTTAGCATTTGATGACTTTTCCCTATCTGAAAAAGTTTGAATCTCACTGAGTGTGTCGTGAACTTCCTGAATCTCGATTTCGTTGACAATTTTTTCGTCGGGTTTCTTAATATGTTCGCTCACGATAATTAGCTGCCTAGCCAGTATATTTGACAACGTCCTGGATTGCTTAGTTATCAAAATGAAAAGTGAACTAAAAACCGACACAAACGAAACAGCTAAGAACAAAAACCAACCAATTGCAAGTCTCTTACCGAAACAGAATACCCCCGGCCCAGCCTCACCTTCAATCAGATATGAAGAGCATGAAACTCGAAATACACTGCCATGTGAAAAATTAAGTGTTGATTCATGTCCAGACCAACCAATCTCAAACGGGTTGTTTGTAAGCATAGTTGCGCCAGCGGAATCACTTACAATCGCAAAATTAATTGTCTTCGAATCTATAAGTTGCCCGATAACTTGTTTCAATTGCAAAAAATCACCACTTTGAACCCAATTCCGAATTGAACTTTTGAAGGCACTCACTACGCTTGCATTATTTTCAACTTGAATCAGATATCCACTGCCAATGCAGAGTATGAAAGTGAGAATCGACCCCCATACGATAACTGACCTCAAATCCTTTTGGTATTGATGATTGATCCAGTCTTCGAGTGGCTTTCGAATCATCAACTCAGTCCTTCCGCCAGCCCCAATTGCTCTAGTTCAGACAAAATCTCTAATCCAAGTTCCGTAAATTTTAATGAAGAACCTCTAAACTCCTTTACGCCTTCAATTACAAGTGTTCGATAGCGTGTCATTTCAGTATTGATTTGCGAAAGATCGATTGAGCTATTTCGCTTTAATGCAATTAAGAATTCAAGCATATAACCACTGACAACTAGCGCATGGTAACTTCTAATCGCTGGACGAAATGTTTTCCGAATTACCGAATATACCAATATATCTCGATCGCCATCAATTATTGGATCAGCGTTTTGATAAGTAAAAAGGGCTTGATGCCCTAATTCATGTGCTATATTCAAAGCCAACTGCATTTTCGCAGTGGAGGAAGGGCGTGGGGGTTGAATAAAAATCCCTTTACGGAAGAAGTGGGAGCTTAATCCTCTTCCCAAATCTGAAGGTTCAGCGCGCCTAAAACCTATTGGCACTACTAGGTCGATTAAAGATGACCATCTTTTATCAAACGCATCAGAGGCTGAACGGACACTTTCAACCGCATTTTCAATCTCAATTTGAGCTATAACAGAAACATCCTGATCTATAAAAAATCCGTCAACTTCGGGTAAACGCAAACTACCAAAAGGCGAATCACCAATTGCAAACCCTTCAGCGATCAGTTCTAATGAATCCCTATCTTTTAGTAATCGAGATGAGCTGCAAGGTAATTTTAATGGCCTTTTAGAGAAAAATTCCAAACCATCAACGCAGGACATCCATGGAGCATAATTACTCCAGTTTTTGCCTGTTTTTTCAATAGTCAATTCTATGTGCTTTTTATCAAGTTCAGCTGCCAGAAGCGCTAACCTTTTTGCCCCAGCATAACCAGTAATCCACTTGCCCGCATACATGGCTAATTCACTTCAATTCTATCAATAAATAAAGTGAGCGG
>CAIKYX010000258.1 GCA_903831745.1 Oligoflexia bacterium | reverse complement strand
GGAGTGATTTGGTTACCGGTAACATAGCGGTGGCTAGCGCAAATGCTGCATTCAGCTCTTCACCGTATGTGGGAACGTTTGCAGGATTATTTGGCGGCGGAAAAGATTACGTTACCGCCACTGTGAATCCGCGTGTTTACAATGCGATGAGCGAAATCACGATTGCCATGTGGATTAAGCCGACCTCACTCGATAATGAGACCGTCTTGATTAAAAAGTCGACTGCTCAAACCATTACTGTTTCTGACTGCGGCCAATTCACACTGATGATTAAAAATGGAAATCTCATTCTCTTAAATGATGCAAATTGTACCTTTGGTATAGGCGGGATGACGCAGAATTCGACCATCACAACACGAGGATGGCAGCACATCGTGGTGACCGCAAGCAAGGCCGGAATTACCTACTATATTAATGGTGTGCAGACAGATCAAACCGGAGTGATTGGGCTCGGAACGCCTAATGGCGAGCCGCTGACGATTGGTGGGCCACAGCTTTGGTCGGATCCGGGTTCTTATAATGGACTCATGGATGATGTGGCCATTTGGAATAAAATGCTGAATGGTCGAGAAGTTCAAAGACTTTACGGAGCCCAAGTTCATCCGTAGTAAAATAACAGTAAAATAGCTGCCGCCAGCTTTCGCCAGCGACAGCGGTGATGACTAGTGACTGACGACTTGCTCGAGCACGTCATCCGAAGTTTCTTCGGTTTGCTGAACCGACTCATCACGTGCCCTGCGGTGCAAGAACTTCAGGTTCTCGACATGGACTTCGTGAAAATAGCTCACTTGTCCGTCGTCGGTTTCCCACTTTCTGACCCGCATTTTACCCTCTAAGAATACGGGCATGCCTTTTTTAAGCTCTTCAGAGCAGCGTTGGGCAGGTTTGCCCCAGGTGACGATTCGATGCCAGGTGGTCTCGGTTTCGTTTTTGCTCTTTAGATAGGCTTCTGTCGCCAGATGAAACGTCGCGACCGGAATTCCGTTCTTGGTTTGTCGTAAAACGGGGTCTGCGCCGAGTCTTCCCATCAGGACCATTCGATTGATATCTGCCATAATTTAATTCACGCGGTTGAACGCGTGATCCTTTCTTGATTTGAGTTGTTTAGAGTCCCGATTCTTGCGATTCTTATGCCAATGAGCTCTCTTTTAAAAACAGGCTATTCATTGGGTGGAAGGATTGAGCGCACACTGGCGAGTGATTTCTGTTTTTTAGCAACTCCCCGCTCGCACGAAGAGTGGATGGAACGAGCGCTTTTGTTGTCGATGGAAGCGGTGGGGTGGAGTTCTCCGAATCCTGCAGTCGGCTGCCTGATCGTAAAAAGCGAAAAAGTGATTGCCAAGGGATTTACCCAGGAGTTTAGAAAAGAACATGCCGAGCGGGTAGCCATTCACTCGCTTCAGAATTTAGACGATCTTGATGGCGCAACCATTTATGTCACGCTCGAGCCCTGTTCTCATTTCGGATCGCAACCACCTTGTGTCGACTTGCTGGTGCATTCGCCTATTAAAACAGTGGTGATTGCCTGTCAGGACCCAGACCCGAGAGTGAACGGACAAGGAATTCAACGACTCAAGGATGCCGGTAAGGAGGTCATCGTTGGGGTCCTCGAAAACGAAGCAAAAGCCTGGCATTTTCCGTTCATCAGAAATCGAATCAGTGAAAAACCGGTTTGGATCGCCAAGTGGGCACAAACCCAGGACGGCGCCATGGCGGATGCCCAAGGAAATTCGAAATGGATTACTAACGAAACGTCGCGCGCCTATACTCATTGGTTGCGGCAAAAGTATGATGCCATTTTGGTTGGAGCTCGAACGTGGATCCGGGATCGCCCTCAGCTCTCGGTTCGGGATTGTGCAACCCCGCATCGACGCAATCCGCATCGCTTGATATTCGATCCGAATGGCGCGCTTTTAGATGAAGCCGAGTGTGCGTACCTTCAGAACCAATCCCGCCCGGTGACCATTTACACATTGGATGCAAAAATATCAGAGCGTATGCAGCAAAAGTGCTCGGTGACGAATGAGTGGGTGAGGTGGATCCCCATTTCTGCCGCTCATCCCAAAAATGAGATGATTTTAGCGTTCAAATCGGCTGTAGAGGCCACGCCATTCGATAGACCGCTTCAAAGTGTGTTCTGCGAAGGTGGTCCAACTCTTCTTAGGATCTTAATGCAGCACGATATATTCGATGGAATTCATCAATTTATCGGGACGAAAACTTTTGAAACAAATTCTCCCGAGCAGCAAGCGCCGGTGGTTCCTCAATGGAATCAATTAACTACGCACAAATTTGACGATGATAGCTTGCATGAATGGGTAAAGTGTTTTTAAATGAATAAAACATCAACAGGAGCTAACACTTAAGGTGTTGCCAGTAACGGGAGACACGGTAATGAATAAGATTTTAATGCTGACGCTAGCGGCTACGCTTTCAATGACAGCTTGTACTAAGAAACAAAAAGTTGAAGAGAGCACTCTTCCAACTGCGGCAAACGCTGACGAAAATGCAAATGGCGATTCAGACAACGGAAAAGCCATGGGTCTTCAAACCGTTCACTTTGCTTATGATAACTACACCCTGGATGCCGAAGCAAAGAGCCAGCTCAAAGCAAATGCGCAGATTCTGAAAGATAAGGCATCTCTGAAAATCCAAGTAGAAGGTCATTGCGATCGTCACGGTGGAATTCAGTACAACGTTGCTCTGGGCGAAAAGCGTGCAAACGCTGCCAAGAAATTTTTGGTCAGCCTTGGAATCAAAGCGGATCGCATCACTACCATCAGTTTTGGAAAAGAGAAGCCTTTGGATTCATCTGAGACCGAGGCCGCTGATGCTAAAAATCGTCGCGACAATTTTGTCGTCACTTCACGATAAATGATATTTAAATTAAGGGAGGGTGCTTTGAAATTACTTCGTAGCCCCTCCCTTTTTTTATTGCTGCTGACCGGTTGCTCTGTCACTGCGGTTCGACCCACCCAGGAGATGTCGAACATGGACGTCGCGATTCGCGCCGCCAAAGAAGTAAATGCCGATGTGCTCGCCCCCGAACTCTATCGCCTGGCCAACGAGACCAGCCAGGTTGCTAGGCGTGAATTCCGCTACCGCAATTTTCAGGACGCCAAACGACTTGCCGATCAAGCTCGTGTGTTTGCCGAGAAAGCCGAATTCGAATCGATTCGAAACGGCGGAAAGCGCGAAGGGATACCGGATGATCCTTTGGCAAAACCGTCTTACACTGAAGAGCCGATCGATCCGAATGGGGGCAAATCTACTTCGCCCGAGACGCCTGCGCCGGGAGCTCCAGCCCCGGGTGCTCCAGCGCCTTCGGCCCCAGACGCTTCCAAGCCAAAAGCACCTTAAATCAAGGGTTGTCACCCGAGTCTTCATTTGAGAAGATTCGAATATGAAGCCCATTCAAACTCTTTGTGTTTTAACCTCATTTTCTGTGCTTTTTCTTACTTCGTGTGTCACCACTCGTTCAGAACTCAATCAAGAAAAAGGCATCACCGCTGACGGCGACACAACCGAAGAAACACAAACGCAGGCTCCAGCAAAGGAAGTAAAGTCAGTCGATCTCACTAAGACTGACAGTGCGCCCACTTCGAGTCAGCCCACCCAGTCGCCGCCGCTCACGGTTCCCGCAAAAGGCGAAGGTTCAAATTTTGATAGCAATAATCCGGACGAACTTCGCGCAAAAGTTGCTGAATTGAATGGCCAAGTCGAAGAGCTTCAGCATCAGAAAAAAGTCGATGAGGACGCTAAAGCAGATCAGGTAAAAAAATTACAGGACCAAGTGGACGAACTTCAAAAACAATTGGTCGCAAGTCAGGACCAGACCCCAAAAGTAGCGGTAGGACAGACGTCGCTGAGCGGCGCCAAAGATGCGTATTTTTCTGGGCACTACGAAGTGGCGGTCAGTTTGCTTGAGCAATTTTTAAAGGAACATGAAAAGGGCAAGGACGTCGAAGAAGCCACGTATATTTTAGGTGAAAGCAATTTCAAGCTGAAGGAATATAAAAAGGCAATTGTCAGTTTCTCGAAGTTTCCAGAAAAATTTCAGAAGTCCGCCTATCATCCCAAAGCGCTACTTCGTATTGCAGAATCGTTTGATGCCTTGGGAATGAAGGAAGATGCAAAAGCATTTTATTCTGAATTGAATGAAAAATTCGCCAAAACCGCCGAAGGAAAACTCGCCAAGAAGCGAATGAAAAATAAATGAGCATTGTTTTAGGTATTGAAACTTCGTGCGACGAATGTTCCGCATCAGTAGTGGTGCACGATGAAAAAAATGATCCTGCATTTCGAGTGCTGAGTGTGAGCACGTTTTCGCAGATCGAACTGCATCAGCCTTACGGCGGAATTGTTCCAGAGGTAGCATCGAGAAATCATTTAGAGCAGATTCAACCGGTCATCGCAGATGCGTTGGCCAAAGCCCAATTGACTGCACGTGATTGTGACGCCATCGCAGTGACCAATCGTCCTGGACTCATCGGTGCCTTGCTCGTCGGAGTCACTGCTGCCAAAGCTCTTGCCTACGTGCACGAGAAGCCTTTGGTGCCGGTACATCATTTAGAGGGACATTTGATGAGCGCATTTTTGGGCGCGCAGGCCAAAGAGGTGGTTTTTCCTGCAGTTTTTTTAATGGTTTCTGGCGGACACACGAACCTGCTTTTTATCGAAAAAACTTCGAGTGAATGGGGCCCTGACGTTTTGAAAGAATCTCTGGTAGGGCGTTCGATCGATGATGCTGCCGGAGAGGCGTTTGATAAAACGGCAAAAATTCTTGGTTTTCCGTACCCTGGCGGAAAGTGGCTCGATACTTATTCGAAGGGCGGAAATGCAGCGGCATACGATCTGCCGCGGGCGTTAAAGAACAAGCCTGGTTACGACTTTTCATTCAGCGGCTTAAAAACCGCGGTCGCCTTGCTCGCTAAAAAATTAGAAGATCAGGGTACCATTAAAACAGAAATTTCGAACCTGTGTGCCAGTGTGCAAGAGGCGATTGTCGAACCACTCGTCACTCGCTGTCTGGCGCTCGGGCGCGAGAGAAAAGCAAAATCAATCGTTATTGTGGGAGGGGTTGCGGCGAACTCCCGTTTGCGCCAGTGGATGGCAGCAGAAGCAAAAGTGCCGGTCATTTATCCCGCATTAGAATATTGTACTGATAATGCTGCCATGATTGCAGCAGCTGGTGCGATTCGTTTTGCCCAGGGACGAGCCCTCGGCCGAGAGGATTTTTTGAAGCTGAATGCATTTTCAGTTTCCGAGAGCTAAGACATGGCATTCAACAAACAAAAAGCATTTGGGCAAAATTTCTTAAATGATCAAGCGGTGATTTCTACCATCGTCGAGCGCGCGATTCAGGCGCTGCAGCGATTTCCGGAAGCGAGTCTGCTTGAAATCGGTCCGGGTAAGGGCGCGCTGACACTCGAATTGTTAAAACACGTACTGCCGAGCACTCGTTATTATGTGGCGGAACGCGATCGAGACCTGGTGAGTGAATGGAAGCGTGAGCCCCGTTTAGCGGGGGTGATCGAAGGAGATTTCGTTCAAACTGCCGAGAGTACGATGCAGCAAACAGGTAAGACAGTGGTCGTTTCAAATCTGCCATATTCTGCGGGTACCGCAATCGTAGTTCTTCTTTCTGAAATGAAATCACAGGTCGAAGAGATGATCTTGATGTTTCAATCCGAAGTGGCGAAACGAATTTATTCGGGGCCCTCGACTCCTGATCGCGGAAGCCTTTCGCTTTATATTCAGAACGATTGGGACATTGAAAAGGTGCTGACCGTCAGGCCTGAGTCTTTTTCGCCGCCCCCCAAGGTCATGTCCGAAGTAATTCGACTGGTAAAGCGAAAAGCGCCCTGGATTGCTCTCAATTCGCCAGAAGACCGCGCTGCCTGGAATGACTTATTAAAAACTGCGTTCAGGCAACGTCGAAAAATGCTGAAAGGCAATTTCAAAGCAACCGCGTGGGAAAATGCTTTTCTAAAGAGTGAGATTGATCCAACAAAACGTGCCGAAAGCCTCGAGTGGTCGGATTGGGTGAAGTTGTGGAAAAGTCGTTAATTCTTCTCATCGCGCTTTCGCTTTGTATTTCTGTGCCGCAGTCTCGGGCATCAGTATTGACGGGTGAACTTTCGGCTCCGAGCTCAGTGCATTCGCTCCTGACCCGCGAGAAGTCACTGACGGTCGAATTCGGTGTCGAATACCGCCACACAGCGCTTCCTGACATCAATAATATCGTGGTTTCGAACTCACATACTTCTTTTCAGAACACGCCGGTTACCGGAAATATCGCCAATAATTATCCAGATACTTTTGCACAGACGCTCAAAGCGCAGATGCTTCTCGACCCTGATTACCGATTTACGGTTTCGCTCAAAACTTATTTGCCGCTGAATTCGATGACTGAGTTTGATACGGGAAATATGTATCAACCCGAGTTTGTGCTTTACCGTGCAGAATCGCAGCGGCCTAGAATTTTGCTGGCCAGTGGACTGGATTTGAATCCTGATTGGCGGGTGGGGATAGGTTTTGATGTCGGTTTCTCGGTTTCGGCGCAAGCCAATGTGCTTCTTCAAAGTGGTGATGGAAATTATTCTGATCAACGTCTGAATGCGCGAGTAAAACCCAGTCTGATTCCGCAAGCCAGTGTCGATTACCGTAATTTTACCTTTGCGGTTCGTGGCGAGAATAAAACCAAGTTCGATCTGACGACGAATGCGTCGGCTGCCGTGCTCAGTGGACTTAAAGCCGGGCCGAATTTTGCGTATACGACCGAAAGCTCAATTTTTTATCAACCCTGGGAACTCGAAGTTTCAGGAAAGCACGTCATCACGGATACCTATACTGCTAAATGGGGGCTGAGCTATCAGCTTTGGAGTGGATATCAGGCAAGTGCTGCAGTCATTCAGGCTCCGACGCTCGATCAATGTCCTACTCCCGGAAGTTGCAATCTCTCGCTTTCATCCAGTCAACCCCCCTCATTTAAGGCCAGAAATCTATTGGTTCCAGAAGTAGGTGTCGAAATGCTAAAGGGCAATAATCGTTATCAAGTGGGGTATCGCTACAAAGACAGTATTTTCTCGGATCTTCCGACGGCGAACGGAAATTACCTGGATCCACCGCGGCATGATCTCTTGCTAGGCGTGGTTTTTCCGACTCGTAAGGGTTGGGAGTGGAGTGTTAACGCAACAGTTTCTCGATTGGTTTCTCAAACCGTGGTAAAATCAGATTCAAGTGAGATCGGAGGGCCGGGTTATACCGCCTCGGGTTGGCTTTACGGAGCGGGCATGAACGTCGCGATTCCGTTTAAGGACTAAGATAAATGACACCAAGTACGCTTAAATCGATCATCAAAGACCATTTTCTCTCGGGGCTGCTCATTCTTGCGCCCATTCTGATTGTGATCGTGGTTTTTAATTGGGTCTTCGGCGGAATGATTGCCTGGATCGAGTCGGTGCCACTGCACTGGATTTTTGGCGACCAACGAAATGAGATCGCTGGCATTGTTCGCTTTTTGCTGGTCATTGGCTTCGCGCTTTCGATGGTATTTCTGGTCTCGGGTATCGGTTTTTTCTCGCGCATGTATTTCGGTAAGCGAGTGTTTGAGTGGATCAAAGAAGGGATCGTCAAGGTTCCTCTCTTTGGGCCGATTTACTCATCGTTAAGTCAGTTGTTCGAAGCCATCTCGAGCAGTGGTGGCAAACAGTTTAATCGAGTGGTTTTTATCGAGTATCCTAGAAAAGGCATTTATGCGGTCGCGTTTGTGACCGGACAGGCCGAGATGAAGGGGATTCCACGGGGTTATCTTAGCGTTTATGTTCCAACGGTCCCGAACCCGACGAGTGGTTTTCATTTGATGGTTTCAGAAACGGAAGTGATCGAGAGTGGTCTTAAGGTCGACGAGGCCTTTAAGTTGATTCTCAGTCTGGGAGTAGCGCATCCTCATGCCCAGCCAACGCTTGTCGGTGAGGCCAAACCATGAGTGAAAAGCCCGAGGCGCAGAAACTGATTGCGAGCAATCCTTCTGCCCGCGCGGACTATTTTCTCGATGAAACGGTCGAAGCCGGAATCATGCTCTCAGGAACCGAGATCAAGAGTATTCGCAATTCTGCACCCAATCTTAAAGATGCATTTGTAGATGTTTCGGTGAAAAGAAGATCCGGAAATCAAAATCCGATGCTCGAGGCCTGGATTGTTAATTTGCACATTGGCCCGTACTCGCACGGAAATATCTGGAACCACGATGCCAGGCGTCGTCGTAAATTGCTTTTGCATTTGCATCAGATCAGGCGACTTCATGAAGCGTTAACACAAGAGGGCCGCACGATCGTTGCGACCCGCATGTATTACGTTAAGGGACGAGTTAAAGTAGAAATTGCGCTCGCCAAGGGCAAGAAAAAGGGCGACAAGCGACAAGATCAAAAGAAGCGCTCGCAAGACCGAGAGATCGATCAAGCGATGAAGAAATATCGCAAATCAGACGAACATTAGGTGCATTAGGTGTCCGACAACTTAAATAATAAATAAGTTGTCGCACACCTAAGGAGCATCAAGGCTGCGGATCGCATTTGCTGTTATGACCCGCAACTTCGTAGGCTTTCACTGCATAGACTAATCCCCAGCGCTCTTCATCAGAGAGTGAACTCCAGCCAGGCATTGAAGATCCTTCGATTCCGGCAGTCAATGTATCGAAAATCTGTGGCAGACAATCGCCCTTTTTAAAGGTATCGCGCCAGAAATTTCGTGGAGCAGGATCGAGCGCCACTGCGGCTGGGCCATCGCCCCGACCTTGATCACCGTGACAAACCGTACAGTTGGCTTGATAAGATTGTTGTCCTTTTGCCATCAGTTCTGGAGTTGGGGGCGGAGGTGTTCCTGCAAGTGCTGCAGAAGTGAGTGTCAAAAGACCGACTAAGATGGCTGGTGCGTATTTCATAAAATCTCCTTGTTTGATTCAATGAAAAGAATCGCAAGTCTTGGGCCAGGATGTCGAATTCTTGTCGCATTTAAAAAGTGAGTGATTACCTCTAAATAGAATTCAAGATAAAATTGATCATGTAATGACTGTGGGCTGCAAAGTCGCTTTAATGGGCGCATTTTTAATGCGGTGCGCCAACTTGCATCCAATTTCCATTATTTCTAGAAACCGAAGTCAAAGGACCAGAGAGTCCTTATAATTATTGGGTTTTCTTCCGATAAAGTTCTGAATGACTGCGCTCTTTCATCGACTCAAAAACGCATTTCAATCGGGGCTGCTCATCGGCAGTTTGATGTTGGGCTCGTCTGCGTTTTCAGCGCCGCTAAATTTTAAGACAACCACCCAAACAGTCGAGACCGATTCTCCCGAAATCAGCGCCACCTTTAACTTTTCAAATTCTAATGCAACTCCTGTAATCATTCAGGTCGCGACCTCTACCAATTATCACTGCAAAGTTGATTTTCCTAAACAGCCGATTCTTCCTAAGTGGGTCGGAACCATTGTGGTTACTTGCACGAACATCGGCAGAGGCGTGTTTAATAGCACGATCAACGTTCAAACGAACGAGGGCACGAACACGCTTACGGTAAAAACCGTGGTGCCCAGTCAGGCGTGCGTGGCCGATTTTAAAAGTAAGAAATTTGATAATGCGATTAAGGCACTGAATAAAATTTCAAAGGGTGCCCATGTGGCCTGTGCTCCGCAACCCGACGAATCAGAAGACGCAAAACTTACCCGGGTGAGTAAAATTGTGGCACTCGAGAAAGAGAAAGAGGCGCTGACCTCATATATCTTTATGAGCTACCTGTATGGAAAGCTTCATAATCAACCACTCGATGCGGGTGCGACTCCTGCGATTACGGATGAAGCGTGCAAGCTCATGCGAAACACCACCAGTGATGAAGTCGATATCATTCGTGCCACTCATGCTAAGGGTAGCGATCAATTGGATAAAACTGGCATTGCGATGAAAAGCAATTGTCAGGGTAATCCCGAAGTTACCAAGCGAATCAAAGAAGCGACCCAACTTGCCCAGGCGCAACTCAAAAATATCGGTTATACCTCAAAAACCCAAGGTGATCTTCATCATTTTAATACAGCGGTTGCCCACCTGCATCAGGCGTGTTCCTCGATTCATGCACGTGAGGTTTCTCGTCAGGCAGATTTGAAAAGAATCAATGATCGCATGATGAAAGAAAATGGCAGTGATCCTTCGCGCGGCGCCTATGATGATTGGCATCGCATGGAAGGCATGGCCAAGGAAGATGATGCAAAGGACTTTCCGCAGGCAGAAGAAGCGCTTCAGGAAGTATTTGGTTCTTATTATGGGCGATTGGTAACAGCCAGTCCGGAGCTCATGAAAAAAATCGGTCTCAATCCCGAGATTCCGCTCAGTTCGCCGCAGATTTGTCGAAGTATCGGAAGTTTGCCCGAATCAAATGGAATTTCGAGCGCCGAATTTATCTCCCCTAACGATATCAGTGCGGCGATGGGCGACCAAAACGCCAAAAAGAATGAAGAAAGGCCTTCGTTTGTTGATGCCGTACGCAGTCAGCTTTCCGAAATTGCAGGCGAACGTATTCCCGAGTTAGCACCCTTCAATAAGCCCGAAAAGCTCCGTGAAAAAGTCGCGTATGAATTCTTACTCAGTCATAAATCGTCTGCCTTGCAAGAGGCGATTAGAAATGACCCAAGTCTGGTAGGCCCGATTTGTAATGCATTATCGAAGCAATCTTTTTGGGAAAATGACGGCGTCAAGCAGGCCATCAAGGTTGGAAAAATGGTGGGTACCGCTTTTGCCATGGTCGGTGGAATTGCACTTGCGCCATTTACTGCCGGAAGTTCGATTGCAGGGGCATTGCTCTTGGTCAGTACCCTTGCTGTAAATGAAGCGATCTACTATGCAGGCGACCACGAGATGCGCACGCAACAAGCTGCCGGAAAAAATCAGGTCGCAACCCAAGTCAGAAGTATTTCGAGCGCAAATACGGACGAATTAATTCAAAATGCCGGGGGCATTCAAGCCGGACAAAAGAGTGTAAAGGACCTAGAAAGTGAACGGGATAAGGCTGCGAGCGACCAATGGAAGAATCGTATCGCCGTGGTCGCCTCGTTTGCGGGCGGAGCAGTCTTGAGTCGGGCCATGTCATCCGCGGCCGAAGCGTTGGGGGTCGAGTCTGCGATCGGGCGAGGCCTGGCAAAAGGACTACAAGTCGAGGTTCAGGGTGTAAAGATGGGCGTCGCAGACGTCGCGGATCAATTGATCAATTACGGGGTCACCGGACAATTTAATGCAGAAGGGTTTGTACTCGGAAAATTCGGGCATCATGTAAACGAAAAAGTGATCAGCATGAAAACGATCAGTGCGTTGATGCGCGAAGAAAAATTCGTGGGTTTCAAGGAAGGCGATACGCCGACCCGTGAGCAAAAGATCAAGCTGGCACAGGACCTGAGAAAGAGCATGAAAGAAAAAGGAGTACCTGAAAAAGATCTTCCTAGTAATGCTGCACTCCTAGGAAAAATTGACCAAGTTCTCTTGGATGCCACTCCAGAAAAAGTAAATGGGTGGCTCAGTGAAGTTCGAAATTCGGGTGATCAAAAGAAAATCGATGCGCTCAGTGCCTTGGAACAAGCCTTAAAAGATACGAAGCCGCCACTCAGTAATGAAAAAATCTCTGAATTACTCACCAACGCCTATGTGGCGCATATGTCAGGAAAATCTGCGGTCGGAGTACCGAATACTCCTGGATACGTTCCGGCTGATAAAACAAAAATGCAGGCTCTTGCCCTTTTTGCAATTCAATTGGATGCGGCAGGGATTCCTCCTGAAGTGCTGGGCAAAGGTGGTAAGGGTAAGCCAGGCTTGGTCAAGAAGCTTGCAGACGCGAATTTATTGGGAGCCCCAGAATACTCGACCGAGCATCTGGCACAGGAGCATGCAAACAAACAATATAAAAATGATGATCCACTTGATAAAAAATACCTGACCAATGGAAAGCCTGACCCGGCTAAATTCAATTCGGCAATTGAAGAATACGAAACCTTGAATGCAAAGTTGAGCACCTATGAAGGAAAAGGTGAACTCGGAGAAAAGGACTCGAAAGCTCGAGGCAATATTGCTTCGGATAAGAGGGCGCTCGAGAAATACCTTCAAGGAGTTTACGGCAAGCAATTCAAGGAATATCAAACAGAGTTCGAAAACAAGAAAACTCAGAATACTGCGCCTGCGGGTGCGCTGACGGTTACTGCAGCGGTAAGCGCCATCGATCTTAAGCCGCCGCCAACGGATTTTAATGCCAATAAGACCCTCGATAATCAGCAAACTTTTGATAAGCCGGGGCAGTACGAGCCATTGTCCAAGTCGGCAGACCAGCTTATTGCTGACCATAAGAACACCCGAGATCCTCTATTGATTGATCAGGGAAATAAGGAAATTCAAAAGTCGATTGACGAAATCTCTGCCGCCGAGAAAAATTTGAAACAAAGGATCAAGGAATACGACGATATGGCTACGTATAACCTTGGAGATCAGAATAATCTCAAGGTCAAAGAGTTGAAGGCCCTTCGCGATCAACGAGAAAAGCTCATGCTTGAGCTTAAAGATAAGCGAATCGCGCTCGAAAACGAGCAGAAGCGGCTTCTGGTTGAAAAAGAAAAGTGGAAGGTTGAGTTTGAAAAGGCGCCTGAAACCTATGTCAATCAGCTCGGAAAAGGTACAGATGATCAACTGATACATGCTTTAAACGTTAGCCCGATGCCAAGTCATCAGCTATTGCAGTCAACTGAATCCTATATTGCCAAAGGAAATTCGACCTCGAGTCGTTCGCAGGATGTGGCGGTTACGCTTCAGGACGCATTTGCAAAATCGAAGGCAAATCTCAAGGACTATCCTGCAATTCAACAGTTATTAGAGAAGAATCTCGATAAGAAAAGTTATGCAAAAATGGTCGAAGAATCGAATCACGCAGCGCTAGAGCGCGACGTAGCTTCGGTCATCGGCAAACCAAAACTCACGGAAGCGCAGAGCAAGGCAATTAAGCTCGCGAGTGCGAAGAGCGATCCTGAAGTTCAGGCTGCCTATCTTGCGGATGGAAAATTCAAACCCGCCGAAATCGTTCGAATTCAAAATGAAATCAAGCTCTCGAAAGTAACTCCAGAAGAAGTTACCGGATATTTTAGTAACCTGAAGGATGGCGAGAAATATCAGCAGAAGAGTGCGTGGAAACGGTTTAATGATGCTCCAGAAGTGAAAAATCTTCCACCGGATGAATACAAGGCGTTGACTCGAGACCTCTTTAAGGCCCATTCGACGGGTGAATTTAATGCCGAAGGTAAGCCGATGAAGAGCAAACTCGAGGCCATTGCCTTGGCCGAAGACAGGCTTACTGCGCGGCTTGAAAAAAATGGAATGAACGCAAAAGATGCAGCGGCAAAAGCCCATGCTTTGGTGAAGGATTTGGCGGATCAACATGTATTGGGCGAATTGCCTTCTGAATATCCGGCAACCAAATATAGTTCTACCGATATGGGGCCCTTTGCTTACAAATACAAAGATCCGGACAATATTCGTATCGAAAGGTATGCAGCAGCAAACAACGAATACTATGCCTTGGAAAAACAGAAACTTGAACTTCGTTTAAATCCACCTGAAGGCATGAGTAGAGACCAGTTGGCGACTACATTGACGAATATCGAGAAAGATCAGCGAACGCTGAAGAATTTCATTGATGAAAAGACGAGCTCGAGTGATCCCGAATTTAAGGCGTATCAGGCTACGAAAGCGAAGCATACGAGTGAGTTAGTGCCGCTTCAAAACCAAGTCGAATCCAAAAGCTTGTTTGATCGTTTGGTAAGAGCAGACACCAATGATACGGATCGCATCCGGGCGATCGAAAATATGGTATTAAAGATGGGTAAGCACGAGTTTACTTACGACATGACCTCCAAAGACATCATCAAAATGGTAGATGCCACGTCGACGCCGGGCATGGAAGCTTATATTAATAGTAAGTCAAGAATTCTAGGCGGAAGTATTCGTGATGATATCTCGATCATCCTCTCGCGAAATATAGAAAAGCTTAAGCAGATGGGGCCAGAAGATCAGAAAAAGGTTCGGTCCTATCTCTTTCGAATTCTACCGGATGAGGCAGAGCGGTCGAAGTTTTTAAATCGAATCGGGTGGGGATCTGAACCTTCGGCCCCAGTAATAAAGGTTATTTCTTCGGACGAAGCATCGGGATACTTGAACCAAGCGAGTAAAAAGGTGTCGAGCGGAGGTCTCTCGGACGCTGAAATCGCGAAATCTTGGGAGATGTTACACGGGGGCTTGAGCAGTGCTCCTAATCCCTATGTCAGAGATGATTTGCTTAAAAAGGGAAATGCAGTTTTTGGTTACATGACGAGCGAACAGCTCAAAGTTTTAAATAAGCCAGAAGTGATGAATCAGTACTGGGATCTGATCGCGTCTGGAAAAGTAAACTTCTCCGATGTGCATGATCAGATGCGGTATGTTTTCAATAATGGCAGCTCGAAGTATAAGATGCAGCCCGACCTCGATCATCTGGCCCAAATGTATCAGAAGTTTCAGGATACTCCTCACAAGCAGACGGAAGGTGACATTCGCAAGTTATTTGAGAGTTTCGGATATAAGGTTTCGGACGAAAACTCGCGGAGTCGAAAAATTTATGATCAGAATGGAAATGAAATTCCTGGGCTCGAGAAGAGACTTAAGGAGCTTCGGGGCGGCCCGCAGACGGGCAAAGATCCGGCCAAGCCAGCCACGATCCTTACGGATGGTGGCTTCGGTGTTTCTGAAGGTGACAAAAAACCGGTTGAACGCCAAAAAATCGACCCGGCACCTAGTTTACAGTTCTCGATAGGCGAGAAAATAACCGGGGTCGATCACCATGGTCATCCGTATTCTGGCTCTGTTACTTCGATTAAAGAGGGTAAGGCAACCGTACTTCATAACAATTCTGAAGGAAAAATTGCCCTTGAGACCTTCGAGTTGAATACGATTCGAAAAAATGTTTCCTGGATTCCAACGACCGTTCCCGAAGCACTCCAATTCAGAGAGGCCTATGAAAAAGGAGCCCTAAACGATCAAACTCGATACATCAGTTTTTTAAAGCCGGATGGAACACGTATTTACGGAAGGGTGAGTGAGATTTCGAGCCCGAATTATATTCTCGTGAACGGCATAGACCCGAAAACCAATTCAGTGAAGCAGTATTGGTTGAGAACCACGGAAGCACAAAGTGAGATTCATGTCAGCGGTGAAGCCAAAGTGGCCTTCGATAAGATGAATGCCCCAAGCGAAGGAACCAAAAAGGCGCTCCAAGAAGATCATCGGGGTGTAACCATTTCCGGTTATGCCGAAGGCAAGATTTGGGTTGTTTTTGAAGATGGAGAACGCAAGCTCATGCCGAAATCCTGGTACGACGAACTTCCCAATCACCACACGCAAGAAGAGTTGGTGCAAAAAAAGAACCAGGATTTTCAGCGAAAACTCAGCGATCAGAAGTTGGTCGGAAAAGACGAGTACGTGGGTTATTTCGAAAATGGAAATTTTATGCATGGGCGAGTGGTTGGCTATGTCGAAAAGGAAGGGCACATCCTTCCTCGCATTGTGACCGAGGATAATACGCTTACCGTGTTAACCCCTGAGCAAGTTCAAAAGACCATCATTCGGGATCCTAAAAAAATTGGTCGAACGGCCGAAATCCAACTTCAGTCGCATCTTCCACAGAAGAAAATGCTTACGCCGCTTGAGCAATCGATCCTGAAGAATGACGAAGAAGGCAGTGTTTTGGTAAACGAAATGCGCCAAACGAATCTCATTGGCTTTCCTTCAACCACGCCGGGTGCAGCGGTAGCGAGAAATGATCACATCGTTAAGCGAATGAAGGAGCTGCCGGTTACCGGGGCTTCGAATAAAATCAAAGGACTGAGTGAGTCTCAGTCGCAAAAATTGTTCGACAAGGTCAGCACTAATCCTATTTCAGGTCCTGAGCAACGCCCCAAGTATGATCCGACCGGTACCACGGGATTTTGTTTTGGTCGTGCCATGGTTGCCCACATGGATGCTCTCAAATCTGGAGTCGCTAAAGATGGAATTATGAAGGTCTTTGCGGTCGGAAATTTGAAGTCTGCTGAAGGCAATTGGGATTTTCATGTCGCAACTCTCGTGCGTAGAGACAATGGTTCTTGGTGGGCCATTGACCCGATCATGGGCAAGCCCCTTGATATTCAGGATTGGTATACGGCAATGAAGGGGTATGACTACGACGGAAAAATGAGGCTGATGGTTACTCCTGCGAGTCGTTTTACTCCAAAGAAACATTATCAATATGCAAAAGAGGCAATGGGCGGGGATACCAATGGGGCGTATTTTAAGGATCTTCTTCAGTACTATCGAGACGAAGTGGCGCAGGGAAAGGGGCTAGATCTGAACAGTCCGTAATTTTTTAACGACCCCCATTGAATGCCATTTGTGGGCAAAAACGCTGCATTTTGACAGTATTTTGGTCAAAATTTGAAATTTGCAAAAAACGACCGTTTCGGTTACATTTATAGCTCGTCAAAAGACCACTAAACCGGAGATATTTATGGCACGCGTTACAATTGAAGATTGCTTAGACAACGTCGAAAATATGTATGAACTCATTCATTTAGCGACCCGTCGTTCTAGACAGCTTTTCAAAGGCTCGGATGCTTTGATCAAGTGTAAAAATCGCACCATCGTTACTTCTCTTCGTGAAATTGCCTCTGGAAAAGTTCGTCCACTCTACCGCGGCGAAGACGAGGCTCCTCTTCCTGGCGAACTGTAAGACCGGCTTTTAGCCCATGTTCCAATCACTCTTTCATCCGTCCATCTCCATTCTAGAACTTGTTATCCGCGCTGTGGTCGTTTACGGTTTCATTCTTCTTTTGCTTCGCCTCTCGGGCAAACGCGAACTCGGACAATTGAGCGCGATTGAACTCGTGGCTATTCTCCTCATCAGCAATGCAGTTCAAAACTCGATGAATGGCGGAGATAATTCTCTAATTGGTGGGATGGTTCTCGCAGTCACTCTCATTATCATGAGCTCGCTTATTGCTTATCTCGGCTATCGCTTTCGTAAGTTCAGACACTTGGTCGAAGGCGGGCCGACCGTTTTGATTCATCACGGAAAAGTGATCGAGAGCAATTTACGTAAAGAATTATTAACACACGAGGCTCTGAACTCGATGCTCAGGCGTCAAGGCTTTCACGACCTGCGCAAAATCGGCACTGCCATCCTAGAATCGGGTGGCACCCTCAGTATTATTCCTTGTTCGGACGAAAACGCTGTAAAATAGCCTCATGAACTTTCATTACGAAACGCCATTACCTTTTTCTCGAAAATTTGTATGGGATTGGATCGTAAGACCGGGAGTCTTTACTCGGTTGATTCCGCCGTCTGAGAATCTGACTCTGGTCGATGAACAGGGTAAACCCATGTTCGATCAGGGAATCGCTGAAGGGGTTCTCAAACATTTTAAAATCGCGCGCGGACCTATTACCGTCAGCTGGGATGCGCTTCATCAGAGCTTCAAACCCGGATTCGAATTCGTCGACAAACAGGTGCGCGGACCGTTTGCGTCCTTTGAGCACACGCACACACTAAAAGAAACCGGACCCGATTCTTGCGTGATGATCGATTCCATCGACCTTTCGGGTGTGGCAACGATCGGCGCCCGTGGATTACTCGAAAAAAACTTTCAGTTTCGTGCAAAGCGGATTGTCGCTGATCTGGCCCTGCATGCCCGTTACGCCGACTTACCTAGACTTAAAATCGGAATCACCGGTGCAAGTGGGATGATCGGTAGCCAGTTGTTGGCTCTTTTTCGGTCCGGTGGCAATGAAGTGTATCCTTTTGTTCGTCGCCGGACTGGTGGCGAGCAAGAAATCTACTGGAACCCTGAAACCCAAGAGATCGAAACTGAAAAAATGCGGAAGCTCGACGTCGTGATTCATCTCGCGGGCGAAAACCTTGCCGACCATCGATGGACGGATGCCTTCAAGCAAAAAATCCTCAAAAGTCGGGTTGATGGAACCCGCCTGATTTCTGAAGCACTGGCATCATTTTCGGATCGAAAGCGAAAGTTCATTGCTGCGTCTGCAATTGGATTCTATGGCGATACCGATGATCGTTGGGTCGACGAGCAAAGCAAGCATGGTACAGGTTTTCTTGCCGAGGTTTGCCAAAATTGGGAAAGCGCCATCGTAGCGAGTGAGCATGTTACTGCGATTCGCGCGCGGATTGGTATTGTGCTCTCGCAAAAGGGAGGAGCGCTTCAGAAGCTGATTCAAGCAACGCGCTTGGGCGGCGGCGCCATCATCGGTTCGGGCGAGCAGTGGATGAGTTGGATTGCGCTTGATGATGTACTTTCTGCGTTTTATGCGCTTACGTTCGATCCAAAAGCACAGGCTCGAGTTTATAACCTGGTTTCGCCACAGCCCGTTCAGCAGAAGGATTTCGCGAAATCTCTCGCCAAAGTTCTGCATCGTCCAACTTTGCTTAAACTTCCGCGATTTGCGGTGCAAATGGGCTTTGGCCAAATGGGTGAAGAAACGGTGTTGCAGGGGCAGCGAGTTAAAAATCAGGCGCTCTCGGATCTGGGCTTTGAGTACCGCTTTCCGAGTCTTGAGCCTTTTTTCGGCTTTGAACTTAATTAGGAGTTTCATGAAGAGTAAAAATTGGATCAAGCCCACGTTGATCTTAATGGTGCTTTTCGGGCTGGGTTGGATTTCGCCAGCAGGAACCATTGATCCTTGGAAGTTATTCAGTCCAAAGAAAATAGCAAATTTGATTTTTGCTTTAGCGTTCATTCAAGCTCTTGGATCGATCCTCATCTCGCTACTGGGTACACGAATCGGCGCAATCCTGACCGGTTTTTTGGGAGGATTGGTTTCGAGTACGGCAACAACGGCGGCGCTGGCCCGAAAGAGCGCGCTTGCTGCGAAAAGCGTAACCCCGACCGAAACGCTGACTTTTCTGAGTGCCACGCTCGCGATGTTGATCGAGGCTTTTGCGATCACGGTCTATGGTGCAAATGACATTCATTGGAGTTTCTTGGTACTATTTTGTGGGCCAATGCTCGCTGCTGTATTGATGATCATTTATCAGGCGCGAATCGCGACGAAAAAACCATTAACTTTAAATGATTCTCGGCTCGAGCTTTTACCTATCCTGAAGCTCGCTGGGTTTATTATCGGGGTATTAGCGGTTTCGAAGCTCCTGCAAACTGCTTTTGGGCAGGCGGGGCTTTTGGTGCTTACTTTTATTGTTTCTCTTTTTGAAATTCATGGCTCTGTGATTGCAAATTTGCAATTACACGATTTGGGGGCAATCAGCCTTAAATCTCTGGGTGGTTGTGTGGCCATTTCTATTCTTGCCTCATACCTCTCGAAACTTTTCTTAGTAATCACTCTGGGAAGTTCGTCACTGAAAAGAGCCGTGGTGAAAGCCACTTTGGTTTTATTCCTATCGCTGGCAATCAGTTGGCTGATTTTTATAGTTATTTAGCGCCGGCTTGTTTTCGCATGATCTTACTTCGGCGAGTCGCTGCGAGAACTCCTTTAATCAGCGTGACACGCAGTTTGCCTTCTTCGAGTGCCATCAGGCCATCAATGGTACAGCCCGCCGGAGTCGTGACTTCGTCCTTCAAAGAGGCCGGATGTTCGCCCCGTTCAAGCACCATTTTTGCGGCGCCCATCATGGTTTGGGCCGCTAAGAGCGTTGCTTGTTTGCGTGAGATTCCAATTTTGACGCCGGCTTCGCTGAGCGCTTCGATAATCAGATAGATATAGGCTGGGCCGCAGCCACTTAAGCCGGTGACGCCATCAAACAGACTTTCCTCGAGAATGGTCACCAGTCCGAGCTCACCAAAAATTTTTTCGGCCAGCTTTAGATGTTCATCTTTGCAACGGGGCCCTTTGCATATGGCGGTAACGCCGCTCTTTACCAGGCAGGGTGTGTTCGGCATGGCACGAATGATGGCTGTTTTGTGGCCACTCCACTCTGAAATTTGTTCGGTGGTCACTGCAGCGCAGATCGAGAGAATCAATTGGTCTGCTCGAAGTGATGCCTTGCAAGCGGTTAAGATTTGTTCAACCTGATGGGGTTTGACCGCAAGCAGCACAATGTCCGCATTTTTAATTGCGGGTTCATTTTCGGTCGCACATTTAATCTTCAGACTCTGTCTGACTTCTTCGGCTGACTCTTCGGTACGGGTGGTACCGCTGATTTGATATTGAGAATGAAGTGAGGATTGAATCAATCCTTGAGCGATGGCTTCGCCCATTTTACCCATGCCGATGATTGCGATCTTTTTTTGAGACATATCTTTAGTGTGCCGGAGAATAGAAAGGCTTGCGAGATGGCTGTTTTTTGACTGCCTTTTTTGCCTTCTTGGCTTTGGTTCTTGGAACCGCAGTCTTTGCCTTCGCTTTTAATTTGGCGGTTTTGTCAGAAATCACCAAGCCAAATACATCGTCTACTTTGGATACGAATTCAATCCTGAGGCTCTTCAGGAGTTCGATTGGCAGATCGTACAGGTCTTTCTTGTTGTCATAAGGAAGGATCACCGTATCAATTCCGGCACGCTTGGCCGCCAGAAGTTTTTCTCTTACCCCTCCGATCGGAAGCACCCGACCCGTCAGCGAAAGTTCTCCGGTCATGGCGGTTTTATTTCGCGCTGGGTACTTGGTAAATAAAGAGTAGAGGGCGCTGGCCAAGGTAATTCCAGCCGAGGGACCGTCTTTCGGAATCGCTCCTGCCGGTATGTGCACATGCACATCGCGTTCCTTGAATTGAGCGGGTGTCATCACCATGTCTTCAATCAATTTCTTTTTCACGAAGGTCCAGGCAATCTGGGCACTTTCGGTCATGACTTCGCCCATCTTGCCGGTCAATTTCAATTGACCCGAACCTGGCAAATCAGTGGCTTCGATATAAAGAATCTCTCCTCCCATCGATGTCCAGGCAAGACCCACCATGATTCCAGGAGTGGTCATGTGATTTGCAATTTCCTGGGTAAAGCGTTTTGGTCCCAGGTAATCGAGCAGATCTCCTTCCTGAATCAGAATCGGAAGCTTCAGGCGTTCTCTCGATTCGCGGCGATCGACCATTTTGGCGGCAACTTTACGCGCGAGTTTTTCGAGTGTTTGTTCGAGGATCCGGAGTCCGGGTTCTCGTGCATAATCATGAATGATCGTGCGTAAAACACCCTTTTCGAGCTTCAGGTCTTGATGACTCAATCCCGAGCGTTCAAGAATTCTCGGAATCAAATGCTTCTTCGCAATTTGCTCTTTTTCCTCGAAGGTATATCCCGTAAGTTCGATCACTTCCATCCGGTCGAGGAGTGGGCCAGGTATGGTTTCGGTGGTGTTTGCGGTAGCGATAAAGATCATTTGCGAGAGATCGAAAGGCACATCAAGGTAATGATCGAGAAAATTTATATTTTGCTCGGGGTCGAGCACCTCAAGAAGTGCGCTGGCCGGGTCGCCATGATAGCTCGATGACAACTTATCGATCTCATCGAGCATGATGATGGCGTTTTTGCTGCCGGCACGACGCGCGGCTTGAATGAATTTTCCGGGCATGGCGCCAATATAGGTGCGGCGGTGACCCTTGATCTCGGCCTCGTCTCTCATGCCACCGAGCGAGAAGCGATAGAAATTTCGATTCATGGCACGTGCAATGGATTTTCCGATAGAAGTTTTTCCGACACCAGGAGGACCAACGAGTAGGATGATCGAACCTTTTTTAACACTTTTATTTTTTTGAGATTGCAGGTTCCGAATGGCCAGAAATTCCTGAATTCGTTCTTTTACCTTTTCAAGACCGCTATGGTCCTGATCGAGCACAGTTCGCGCATGTGAAAGATTGAGCTGGTCTTCGGTTTCATGGCTCCAAGGTAAAGTACAAAGGGTTTCGAGATAATTTCGGGTAATGTTGTACTCGGGCGATTGTTCGTTCAGGCTCTCGAATTTTTCGAGTTCTTCTAATGCGACCTTCTCGACATCGACCGGCATCTTTGCCTCTAGAATTCGTTCTCGGAACGTGCGCGAATTCAGGTCTTTTCCGTCTTCACCCATGCCCAATTCTTTTCGAATGAGCTTAAGCTGCTCCTTCAGAAAGAACTCGCGTTGAAGTGTATTGATCTTACTGTTCACTTCGTCGTTGATCTTTTTCTGAACAATGGCCACGTCTTGCTCGCGTTTCAGATAGACCAGGAGCTTTTCGAAACGGGCTTTGACCGGTATGGTTTCGAGAAAAGCCTGTGCGTCTGCCTTCTGCAAGCCCAGAGCAAAGGCCACAATATCTGCGACCACGCCCGAGTTCGGAGCATTCAGTAATGCCAGTTTCATTTCTTCGGTAAAGAAAGGATGATTGTCTGAAAGTTCCTTTACGTGACTGATGATGGTTCGAGTCAGTGCGTCGAGTTCGACGGTTTTTTCGGGCGGAGTTTCATCAAAATATTCGGGCTCGACCACCAGGGTCGGATCTTCAGATAAGTAACGATTAATCTTAAATCGTCTGAGACCTTGCACCAAAATGTGAATATTTCCGTCAGGAAGTTTGATTCGTTTCAAAATCTTAACCGCGATGCCGTAAGAATAGAGATCGTGTGCAGCCAACCGATCTGGAATCGTGTTTTCGCGAGAAAGGATAAGGCCCAAATAACGCTGTTTATTCAGGGCTTCTTCGACGGCATTCATGGCCTTGGGATGCCAGATGACGAAAGGAGCAATCAATGTTGGAAAAATCACCGGCCCCTGGGTCGGTATGACCAGGAGCTGCTGCGGCAGAATTTGATCATTCAATGCCACTCCGTTAGCCGACGATGTATTCTCAATATCTTTTGTAGTGTCCACATCTATTCAATGGGATCGGAAACCCGGATGGCAAGGTGGGAATTACTTTTTAAGATCGATAATGATTCGTCCAGGATTGCTGAGTTCAAAAACCTCAGCTTTTACTGGGGCTTGGGTTTCGATTGACCAAGTCCAGCGGTCTGCGTTTACTAAAGGTATAAAATTAAGCTTTGCAATAGACTTCGTTTTACGTGCGGCCTGAATTGCAGATTGGGACGAAAAATCTAGTTTTCCTTTTCCGTAAACCGTAACGGTGATTTTTTTATTCGAATCATTTGCTTCTACTAGAAAAAAGGGAGGAAGATTCGCGGATTTTCCAAAATCAACTACGATGCGGTCATACCCGGCAGGGTTCGCTGCGATTCTTACTTCACTGACCTTAAAATCAGATTCGTTTCGATCTCCACCCGAAAAACTTCCTTCTTTGATGTAGACGTCTTTTTTTACCTTTAAGACCTGACGGAATGAAGCTTCATCAAATTGAGCGTGGGCTGTAGAAGTCAGGAGCAAAGCGATGAGCGCGAGTTTCACCATGATGCTTATAGGCTAGCGCCTCAATCTCTAGAATTCAACCTCTGTAAAGAAAATCGGATAGCGAAGGCCACAAAAAAGGGAAAGAACCATTCGAGAATTGCCGGTATTGGAACCGAAGAGCGCGGATTTTTTGTCCGGGTCGGATCTGCCTGTGCGTTTCCGCAAAAACCAACGGTATCCCGTGCGGTCCTTGTGCTGGCGAAGCGGGGTGGAAGTCCAGGGGGCGATTGATAGCTTGCAAAGTGGCTCTCCGGGGTACTGCAGCGGGCATTGATTGGAAGTTCGCTTGCATAGCCATTGGGCGGATTCGATAAAAAACTGATCACGAAAAATGGTATCTCATTGGGGTTTAAGCCCGGACGCGGAAACCCCTCGGAGGTAGTCGTGGTCGCGACCTTGACTTGAATTTCACCGACGTAACTTCCGACGACTTCTGTATCCGGAATGCTGAATTTGGAAGTCGATTTGTAGATGGGAGACTCTGAATGAACGGTAATCGGGTTGCCACTAGCGTCCTGGACTTTGAGTGCGACTTTGACAGGAGAGTTAAGCAAGTATCCGATACCCGAGATCTTGAAAGGGCCATTGGCTAGGTAGCGATAAGTTTTACTTTCTCCCCGATCGACCAGCATTTCGGGCGCAGTAACTTTTTCATACGAATCCTTAGAATCCTGGATTCCATCGCAGCCAATGCGAAGGGCACCGGCATCGGTTTGGGCTCCGTTATCGATATGAAACAACTTAAGATCGTGTAAATCAGGTTGGGTGTAAAATGTGGTAGGGATCGAACGTTTGTCGCAAATCTGTTGGATTTCCTGTCTGAAATGGCGTTGCGGGATCGATGAGTTCATTCCTTGATAGTGGTCGGCGTAGATCGCTACATTTCCGGTTTCGATTGCCCTGAAGGTATAATTTCCATTTTGATCGGTGAGGGTTGAGGCGATTGGAATTCCGCGGCCCTGCGAAATAACCGTTACTTGTACGCCCGAAATTCCTTCGCCCAGCGGACTCTGAATGGAACCCGTGAGTTCACCCGTTCCATTCTGACGGGGAAGATAGAGATGGCGAGCTCCGGCCCAATCGTCACAACCGATCTTATCCTGCTCCGAGAATTCTACGTAGAGCATCGAAGAATTGATGTTTCCGGAGTGCGATAGGCCGATGGCATGACCTAGTTCGTGGGTCAGAATATTTCCGATATAAACTTTCGGACGATCATTTTTATCGGAATGGTGACGAGTGCTGGTGTCTTCGGGGTCGTGAGTGAGTTGATAATTGATGTCGTTCAACATGATGTGGGTCTCGGTAATCTGCCCGTTAGAATCATTGAACCAGACTTGGGTAAAGCCAATGACATTTGGATCCAGTCGTTGACTCGAATTTGAAGAGAAAAAAATCGTGTTCAATCCATTTTGGGCAAGCGTGGGTGTGTAGACGGAATTATCCGTTCCCTGCCAGTATTCGAAATCCATCATGCCGTGGGTGGCGGCTTTCCATTGCTGAAGTCCATAGACGACAGAACTGAAAAAATCATCGGATGAAAAGTGGTCGGTGCCGCTGGGGTTTCCGGCGATCATCATTTTTTGGCCGAAATTCCAACGAACCGGCATTCCTTCAGAAGTGGTGGTCAGGGTGTAAGCCCAACTATGAATGGAATAGAAAAAGAACAAAACCCCCGCGATCAAAACCCTGCACGTACCCATGGCGAACTAGGTAACACAAGGTGTTTGGGCTAACGACGGCGAAGATAGAAAAAGATGAGGCCCAGTGCGGCTCCGCCCAGTACCCAATAAAGCAAAAAATTCTGGTTTTCTAACGCACTGTTTTGCGATGGGTTTTTGTGCGATGCCTCATCACTTTGAGGTGTGCTTGTGTCTGTTTGGGTAGTGGTGGCAGTGCCTGTTTCTTGATGCGTTGTGACATTTTGTGGCGAATGAGGAGGTGCGGGATTGATCGGTGCATCGCCTTGCTTTCGGATCAGTTCTTTTACCTGGGTGAGACTCCATGGGCGCTGATTTTCGCTGATATCACTTGCTTGTTCATTGTGATCGTTAGGGTCGTTGGTTTGGGTATTTTCCGAAGTCGAATAATTAAACAATCCTCCGGTTAGAATCTCCTGATGATTTTCTTCCTTGAGCCCGAACTTTCCTAACTCAAGGCCGGATACTTCGTAAGCCTGATCTTCGCGTTGCTCGCTTAAGTATAAGACTGTATCGTCGCCTTCCACGAATTCGGGCGAACCAGGAATATCCAGTGTGGTTCCATCTTTGGTTCCGCCGGTTTTTCTGACCAGCAGATTGCCCTCGTGAATCGGGCCCTTGAGCACCTCTTTTACTTCGAGCGTGGCAAAGGTATAGATGGTTCTTCCTTCAGGGGTCATAGCGTTTTCAGCATGGATGTTGTGAAGGACACCCCGGGCAATGACCGGCGTCGTTTTGGTGAATTCGCTGAACGGGCGAATGTAAAAGCTCGTGGCGTATGCATGGGATACGAGAAGCGTAACGAAGAGGACCATATCTTAAGCCTATCAGGCTTTTCTCAAAGTGAAATGAGTGATTTCGCTCGATTTTCCAAGACGATTGGGCGGTCCCCAGTATCCGGTACCTTGATTGACGTAGAGCTGGGTTTTGGAATTGATCTGATAGAGCCCGTGCACATGCTTGAGAACCAATTGTACTACCCACACAAACGGATAAAATTGGCCGGCATGAGTATGCCCCGAAACCTGTAGATCAAAGCCAGCGGCAGCTGCGCCGTCGATACTCAATGGGTTGTGGGCGAGCAAAACCTTGCAGTCCACCGCTTCTGTCGTTTGGGCCGCTTTTTGCGGGTCCGAGCGATGAGATTCGTAAAAGCGGTCACCGTGAATGTCAAAAATTCCGGCGAGCATCAACTTCGAATCCGTGCCGTCCGTAGCTTTGCGGGTCAGAATCTTGTTCGAGTTCTTAAAGACATGGATGCCGTGGGATTCGAAAAAAGCGATCCATTCTTCAGCGCCTGAATAATATTCGTGATTGCCCGTACAAAAATAAATGCCGTCGCGAGCCTTCAGGCGAAGCAGCGGTTCGATTTGATGCTTGAGTTGCTCGACGGTTCCATCGACCAAATCGCCTGTCAGTAAAATAATGTCTGCATCAAGTTCCAGGACCTGATCGACCACATGGTCGAGGTATTTTTGATGAATCAAGGGGCCAAGATGCAAATCAGAAATCTGCGCCAGTCTTAGACCATCAAATTCTTTGGGCAAGGTCTTAAGGTTGATAGTTACCGGAAAAATGTTTGGCCCCAAACGTGCCTGAACGTAACCCCCGATGGCTGCCAGTGAAGTACCGGCAACGAGACCGCGGGTAAAACCCTGGGTCAGGAACATTCGTTTCGTCGGATCGAACTGACGAAGTGCAAGTGAAGTCAGAAGTTGAAAAGTTTCGAGAGCAAGAAGCGTGAGAAGTGTCATGCCGACCCAGCCCATCAGAAAATATTGGCTGAACTGAACAAAATCATGAAGTCTGCTGTCGAAATTATTGGTTAAGCTTCGATAGATCAACGGGCAAACGGTCATTAAGATTGCGACAAAAGTAAAGAACGCCAAGAGGAGTTTGTTTCCGGTGGGGCTGAGCTTTAATCGGCGCTTGAGTAAAAAGAAGGTCAATCCACAAATCAATAGGGCGAGAAGGCCGAAGACCGTGGCAAAGCGGAAAAGTATCGCTCGACCCATCAGGCTCCGTGAGCGCCCAGGCTGATCATTTTCATGAACTTCTCTTTACGGTGCATCAGTTCTTCTTTGGTCAGGGTTTTTAGGCGATTGATGCTGAAATCTTGAATAGTAAAACTGGCCATGACCGTACCGTAAATAATCGCGCGGCGAAGGAGTTGGTCCCATGCGCTTGGATTATCACGGATCATGGTTCGGCTGCCTCCGTTTTCGGCAAGGTATCCGACTAGTGCGCCAGCAAAACTGTCGCCTGCACCGGTAGGATCGACTACATCGTCAATCAGAAATGCAGGGGCCAGAAATACTGAATTCGGGGTGAATACTGCAGAACCGTATTCGCCTCGCTTGATGACCACGGTCGACGGACCCATTTTCTGAATCGCTTTTGCGGCCTTTTCGAGGCCTTTTTCTTCAGAAAGCAAAAATGCTTCTGTTTCGTTGATGCACAGAACGTCGACACGTTTCAGGGTTTTCTTGAGTTCGTCGGGTTTGCCGGTGATCCAGAAGTTCATTGAATCGCACGCCACAAGCTCGTGTTTTTTAGATTGATCGAGCACATGCTGTTGCAGAACCGGATCGATGTTAGCGAGAAAGATGACCGCTGAATCGGTGTGGGTTTCAGGAAGTTTTGGGTCGAAATGCTCGAACACATTCAGTGCGGTCGACAAGGTTTTTGCTTCGTTCAGGTTCTTGTCGTATTCGCCTACCCAGTGAAAGGTTTTGCCAGGTACGATTTGAACGCCACTCACGTCGATGTTTCTTGCGCCCAGAAAATTAAGGTGGGCTTTTGGAAAGTCATCGCCGACGACTGCAACGATCTTGATCGGCGCAAACAATGAAGCGGCCAGTGAGAAGTAATTTACGGATCCGCCCAGAACATTATCGGCTTTGCCGGCTGGTGTGCGAACAGAGTCAAAGGCCATGGAACCCACGGATAAAATCGAACGAGGTGTAGAATGTTGCATGAAGCGATTTTAATAGCGGATCTCCTTCGGGTCAACCCAATTACGGATGGGAACGGGGTTAGGCGAGTTCTTTTTTGGCAGGGTTTCTAGAAAGGCGGTCAATCGTTCGAAGCCCGCAATACCTGACCCGAACTCCTTCCACTCTTTTACTTTCAGGGAGTTATCGGCTTTACAGGTCCAGAGTTCGGGTTGAGCTTCGAAATAAGGCGATTGGGGTACATAAAGTGCGCAGCCATCGAGACTGCTCCAAATGACGGAACGGTTCGAGAAGGCATCCGGATGATTAAGTAAAAGTGAGGGGGCTTCGCTGAGTTGCAACCGTTGGCTGAGTCCGTACTCTTTCAATGTCGATTTCCAGCTTTGAACCCCGGGCCAATGACTCTCTCGATAATCGTAGATTGCCTGATGGGCTGAGGCGTGTTGGGCCAGCCAAGCGAGCACCAAAGACAAAAAGATCAGGATGAGGCCTCGGGTGGTTCTTACTTTCTGAGGAGTAAGTTGTGTCTTGAAACGTGGGATTTGAATTTTTGATATCTGTTGATGAATAGATTTGTACAAAAAACGATCACGAAAATAATGATTAAACTCCATAAACTCATCTCCAATGCCATTGAGCCGGTTTGATTGAGGCGTGTTCTTTTTTTATTCGGTCCAACGGATTTTCCAGTCATTTAAAGGAGGCTCCTTTCTAACCTGCGATTGCGACACCAAATCGCGGTAGTGAATCGTCAGTCGGACCGCTTCTGGTTTTGAGACCAGAAACTTGCTCGGTGCAAAATTCAGCAGGTCGCTTGAATTGCCATTTAGAATCGGATAATCGAATTTCGGATACTTGCTTCGCCAGCTGAAAAGTGGAAGATTGCATCGCTGCTGGATCAGCGCAAGCCACTCTCCTTCTTCGACCAGCCATTTTGCCTTTACCGCTTCTTGGATTCCCTTTTCAATTTCTACTCCTACCGTAAAAAGCTCGGTCGCCTCCGGACAAAGGGGGGGAACCAAACAAGCCGCGACCGTGGCCTCGCGCTCGACCTCAAACCTTTTGTAAGAAGCTTGAAGGGTTTTGATGTTTGCCCGGATGTCGACTGCAAAGCTTCCGGTGCAGCGATCCATATCGACGAGGGTGCCGGTCAGGTCTTCGAGGGCGGCGATATTTTTGAGAAGTCCGATTCCCGTAAAGAACGCAAGGAGCGTGAGAAGTCCTCCCAGTACCGAGTAGCCGTCTTGGCCAAGTCTTTGAAGCCCAAAGCGCCTTTGTCTCGATCGAGGTCCTCGAGCGGCAGCAGTTGAATTCTTTCGGTGAGGGTTCCGCAGTGAGCTTGAACGGTCGAAGTTCTTGCGGTTTCGATCAGTTGTTTTCTGGCTGAAACAAAGCTTTGGTAGGCGCATAAGGTTCGGTTCCGTTCGAGTTTTGCCCAAACCACCCCGCCCGTAATCAAGGGAATGATTACCAGCAGGGTGACGATATTGAATTCAGTCAGGACTTGGCCTGAACTACGAGTGGGTTTCACCAGCCCTCTCCGCCATCGCCAGTATCGGTGCTGGAGCCGCGTCTGCTACCTGAACTTTCTTGCCCCAAATGACTGATTCTGTCTTTTACCTTTCCGAGCTGATCTTTTACAGCTGTTCCGACCGTACGGGTTGCAGTGATCGAGGTGACTGCGATGAGCAGTACCAGAATGAGGTACTCACTCATCCCTTGGCCGCTGGTGCTTTTGAGTGTCTTCTTGAACAGGTTCATATGGATTCTCCTTTTAGTGATTCGACGGATTGTTGGAATTTTGACAGTTCAAGAATCAGGCCATTTGACTTTGTGTGTATGAATGGCACAATAGGACTATATGCAAAAAAGTGAAAAATTCTTCATTTTCAGCTGGAAAGAACTCACGGTGATTGTTCTTTTGGTCATCATCTCGCTCGGGTTCTTTTTTACGTTGGGTTTGCATTACGGTAAGAAGATTCACCCACAATCTGAAACAGCAGAGACGCAAGAAGCCGCGCCGAAAGTGACAGAAGGTCCGGAAACACTGCCGACCGAAGAGGCCTTGGATGAAGCTTCTCAGCATGCAGCTGCCACTGCCCAAGAGACCATCAAAGCTGCTACTCAAGAAGAACTCGATCAAAGTGGCTTGAAAGTGGATCGTCCAAAAGCGGTCGATCTGCCAAAAGAAAAAACCGTGGGCAAATCAGCACCATACGAGGTGGCAAAAAAGGCAGAAAAAGCGGCAGAAAAATCTGAAGAAGAAGCAGCTCCTGCCGCGACTCCCGTGGGTCGCTTTGCGATTCAGTTGGGTTCTTATGCGACTCAAAAAGAAGCAACGGCCAAAATTTCGATTTATCAGAAGCGTGGTCTTCATACCGAGACTCGTACCGCCGTGGTGAATGGCCAAACCCGTTATCGCGTAGTGGTTCCTGGCTTTAAGACCAAGGCGCTCGCCGATCAAAAGGGCAAAGAGCTTCATGGTAAGAAGAAGGTCGAAAACTTCATCGTCATCAAATCTGAATAGGGAATAGGTGGGGAATAGGTGTCCGACAACTTAGATATTAAATAAGTGTCGAACACTTATT
>CAIKYX010000257.1 GCA_903831745.1 Oligoflexia bacterium | reverse complement strand
CTTCTCCACTTCCAGTTACCGCCACCACAACGCAAAAGTAAGTCTTCTCCTTGGTGATTTCGTCTGTGCATTCCATCGAATAAAACAAACAAGCGTTTTTACTGTGCTTACTCTCAACAACCTTCAGGGGATGCTGTAGGACATTCCTCACCCGATCCAGGGTGACTTCTGGATGCCCATCCAGAGCATGTTGGAAATCCTCCTGCCAAATCTGAATTTTCAGCTTTCCAAGGCTAATGACTTCCTCGATTAGCGTATTTTCATCGCCATTGCTCATATCGGTATTTTAGTTAAAATATTAACTATAGTCAATATAATAATCGTAAGTATTTAAGTATTCGTTTAAAAACAATGCGTTAGTTAGTCAAAAAAGGTGTCTTCTGGTAAAATATCGTATCCTGCGCGTATGAAACAGTGAGGCGGAGCAAGTGTCGCCATTTTGCAGTCCGTTTTAGAATGCGGCACCGGGTTTGCGCCCGAGTCTTGTATTCAACCAGTTCATCAGTTCATTGCTTTCGCCCCGCATGGAGACTAAAAAAGGTGAGTCTCCAAAAAGCATGGTGTTCGGGGACATGAACCACTTTTTAGTTTCATTTTCATCGCCTCCGAAAAGTTCAAAGGCAAGATCAGTCAAAATAACCAAAGAAAAAATGATCTTAGTAAAACGTGATGAAATTTTTAGCGGTAACTCTTTTTCGTAAAGGAGCGGTCGAGCTTTTCCTGTAAGTTTTGAAAGTTCCGTCTGTCTTAAACCTGTGATGGCCATCAGACGTTTCGGACGAAACTTCCTTAAATCAGGAGTTAGAATTCCTAGGGCGTTTCTCATTGTTCCAACTTCATTCTGCAAAATTTATCTAGCCAATCTCTCAGTACCTTTGCTTGTCGCCTGTTGAGTGGAATATGGTGATGGTCGTTGGTGTTACTCAAGTCTGGAGTAAATAGAAGTACCGGATATCTCTTCTTTGGGTTCGTATCGTAGTCCCAGTTGATCCTGAGATTGTTGATTTTGGATTTAATGATGTCGGTGAAACCAAATTTATTCTTATAGGCCATATTATTGTCTTAGCCCGAGCCGTTCCTTCATTTTATTCCAGTTGGGTTGCGGGACATTCGAAGTCTCTGACCTCCGAGTGTATTCGGCAAATAAAGCTTCTAGCAATTCGCGTCCGTCGGAATCCTTAGCCGCATCCAGTGGTGTCCTGTTTCCGAGTGCCGGAATTCGTTCATGGAACCAATTTTCCCAGTGCTTATCCATCATGGCTTGCATTTGTGCTTTAATTTCTGGGTTTTTCATTAGTTCATTGTGTTCGTCTGAATTTTCTTGTGGTTTCACTTGATCACGGTCTCGCATCAGAGATTCCGGTGATTGAAGGGTAGTGCTTCGGTGAGTTGCACTTTTGCCCATTCGTTTTTCTATCTCTTTACGAATCTTCTTTGCACGATTGGCGGAGTTAACGTCTATCTTGAGTTCAGTGCCATTGATTTCAAGATGACCAAGAACTGTATTACTCCATTCCTTGTGCTTTTTATTTCCAGATTTGTGCCAAGAAATATTTGTTTTTTTGAGTTGGCCGTTGCCGTCGTACTCTGCATCTTGGAGCATTTGTTTCTCATCATAAATGAGTGCTAAATCCTTGAGTGCATTAAAAGCTGTCTGTGGTGAATCAATAGTATAGGTAATTTTGTGAAGAACTAGCAGTTCACCATCTGTATTCGTAAAGGTTGGCGGTGCTAGAACAGCCCTCTGGAGATCAAGAAACAACTCCCTAATTTCGATGTCGTAATCGTGTAGGACATTTATAGTAATTTCTCCGCCAAACTTTTCAGTGCCCTCCCGAAGATGTTGACGTAGTTCTAAGATAGAAATTTTTCGAGCGGGCGGAATCATGACCCAGCCAGAACCAACTGCGGTTGCAACATGATCAAGTTGAATAATTTTACCAAAAAAGATGTCACCCACATTGGCATTGCGGGAGCCCGAGCGTTCAGCAACGTCGATTTCTGTTCCAAGAAAAATATCCTTCAACGTAAAACCTTGGCCGGGAGTGACCGAAACTACGTCATGAAAACTAAATGGAGCTGCTATGCAGGCTTCAATATATCTGCGTTCTAAAGGACTTAGGTAGCCTGCTCGTTTTTCAAAATAATCCTGAGCTACAGTCGTATCTTCAGGTGCAGAAGACAAAGTCTGCGTATCTACGTCAGGAGTCCAACCATAGAAAAAGTAGGGTAAGAAAAGCTGGAGTTCAATTGAATCGGGTGTGAAAGGCTTTTCTGGTTCCCAAATCCAAAATTCTTCCCACGCTTCTTCTAGAGCGGCGTGGCCGAAGGTTCGAACTGCATGTTCGAGAAACCTAATTCCGAGTTCCTTGTCAATGGCACCCATCTGCCGCCACAGAAGATCACCGTTTTCTGTTTGGCCGCCAGCAAGGCAGCACTTCTTGTGTTTTTTTCCGCTCCCACAAGGGCAGGGATCATTTCGACCGACTTGCATGGTAACCTCCTAACTTATTAATTCAGTTAATTGCAGGCAGGTTAACGGACTTTCTTGAATTTTACAAGGAGACAAAATGTAAGATTTGGTCTGTTTTCTAGGCATATTTAATTGTCAAAGAACATCTGGACGTCTGAGTTTGTTAACTCAAAGTGAGTTGTTATGAACCCACTTTGGGTTGATTGGATGTTTAGGCGTGATGGTTGTCCTTAACAGACTTCCGTTTGCCGCTATCCGATAGCCCAAAGTGCTCTCGGATAGCCTTTTTCAGGTTCTCAGGAATATTATTTTGATCTCTAGCGTCCCGAAGGAGTGACGCTAGGATTTTCCGTTCGTCGAAGTGCAGCTGCCTGAGCACCCGCACTTCGGCTTCCCCGAATGATTCCTGCGAATTCAGGATGACCCAGTTTGCGAGATCGGATTTCGAGATCGAGCTTGCTTCAAATCCGGTTGTAACCTGACTTAGCATTTTTTCTAAAACTTTGCTGGCTTCTTTGTTAATCACCACTCGGTACTGTTCTTGATTTTCTTTTTCGGCTTTTTTCTCGTCCTTGTTTTTGTTCCTGCCTTTGTCTTTGCTTTTGTCCTCGTTTTTGTTTTTTTCTTCTTCCCCTTCTATCTTATTTATTATTTCCATATTTTATTTATGCTTTTTATCCTTCCTCCCACCCCCGCCTTTTGTTTGTCCCCAGTCTTTGACCACCCTTACTCAACTTACGTTGGGGGAGGGTGGTCAAAGACGATCAGGGGACGTTTTACAAAAGGCGGGGGTGGGATCTGGTTGTTTTGTTTTATTTTTTTAACTTTTTTGTTT
>CAIKYX010000256.1 GCA_903831745.1 Oligoflexia bacterium | reverse complement strand
CGCCATTTCGAAGGGAGAATAAAAGCCCATACCTTGTCTAAAGAATATACACACAGAATGAAAAAACCCCGATAAAACCCAATCATTCTCATGCTTTTGCTTGGCGCGTCCCTTGCTTAATAGTGGGTAACTTATGGGTTTGCGCGCACTCATTTTAATCAATTGTTTCTGTTTACTGACTTTTCTGGGGTCTGCGCATGCTCACGTGGGCTCGATTCGGGTGCTCGAAGAATCGATTGCCGAGAATCACCCGATCGTTCGTGCTATCGATCAGGATCAAGCCGGAACGGTTGCGGTTTGGCTTCATTCAGGTCATTCGTCAGATGCTCGGATCAATAACAAAGTTCATGAGCGCTTGCTTGATCGCGCCGCCTCGCAGGCTTCAGTTCGTACGTTTGAACTTCTTCTTCGTGATGTGCTCAGGATGGATCGAAACGCAAAGCTGGTTGATGCCCGAGGGACCCCCTTGCTGGTAGTCCTTGCGGCGCTTGCAGTTCGTGAAAATCCCAAGTCGGTTCGAATTGAATCGATGATGAAATTTCTTCTCAAAGTGGCGCCCAGGGTTTTGAATGATCGTGATAAAGCTTACGTAGGTGACGGCAGAACGGCGCTTCACCAAGTGGCTGCAAACGGCAATCTTTCGATGATTAAGCTTTTGGTTCAAGAGGGTGCCCCGGTAAATGCAACCAATTCGACGGGCGAAACCCCTTTGCATCTGGCCGCCCGCTTCGGTCATTTAGAAGCCGTGAAGTACTTGATCTCTGCTGGCGCCATGGTGAATGTTAAAACGAAGTACACTCGGGCAACTCCCCTGATGGCCGCAGCCGAAATGGGTAACGCGGATGTAATTCGTACCTTGATGGCTGCAGGTGCCCACAAGAACGATCTCGATGCCTTTGGTAAGAATGCCCCCCAACGTTACAAAGAGCATGCATCACTTTCGTACGACAAGATTGCTCCCCTGAAAAAATCGCGTTAAGCTTTAAGGCTATGAGCTATTCGCTGACGCTACATTTCTTTCCATCACCCCGCGGTGTGCATTGGGAGAGTCCTTATGCCCTCGCCAAAAGCGTCCTCATTAATACTTTAACGTTCGGTCCTAGGCAGATTGGTCACGTCTCAGTGCAGCTTGAGGGGCCGTCTGACAATATTCATGCGGGTATGCGTGCGGTCGACATGAATGATAATCGGAAGTTAATTTTGCTCAAACACCTGGGCTTCGGCACTTTTTTTATGGGCACCCCTGGGTTTCTCGAGGACCGATCGCTTCTCGAGCCTGAGATCGAAAGAAGACAAAAGAACGGGCATTTCAGTTTTTTACGGTTCGAGATCAGTGAGGCCAGTTTTTTAAAAACGAGGCAGTATCTGGTCGAATTTCGCGAAAAAACCGGCAACAAAGTTTATGGTTTTCCGTTTCGTCCGCGCCATGCCGAAGGTGGCGGTTGTTCAGCATTTGCAGCGAGTGTTCTCGAGGTGGCAGGGCTGATGAATGATGAATTCAAAAAGAACTGGTCGGATCGGGTGAGGGTGCCTGAGTTTTTAATCGGAAGCCTCGAGCCGCCGAGACGACGGGTTTGGTTAAGTCAGGTCTTGCTTCCGATTCGACGAAATAAACGTTGGGCTGCACCGCAAGAGCCTGGACGGGATATTGAATTCTGGGATCCCGACATGATGCATGCATGGGTGCTGAAGCGATGGCAGGACCTTCAGCATTTTCCGATCGAAAATGAAACTGCAGTGCAGGAAAAGAATGCCAAGGGAATCTTAGTTCAAGCATCTAAGATCGTGCCGACGAACGAACCCATCTGGCTGGCCTGATTTTTTATCTTCATTTTCAATTAAACGAGAGTACACTTTTTCTATTGGGGATCAATTAATAGCCAATGGGGGAAAGCAATGAACACTATATTTACGTGCGTTTTAGCACTATTTTTCGTTTTAAATCCTAATTCGATTTCTGCCGCACGCGCAGATTCAGGTCCGGACATGACCGTCGTAGAACTCGCAGCCATGCAAGGTGCTCTCGATGCACGTGATGGTTTCGTCGATGCTCTCGAGAAGAAAGATTTCACCAAAATTGCACACGATGCATTTGATCACGCAATTCAAGCCATGGTAGAAGACCTGAGAAGTCGCGGCGACGATCAGATGGCTAACGAATTGTTGCTCAAATGGCATCATTCAGAAGCGGCTTTCTATTTGAGCGTCATGGATCTCGGAGATCATGCTCCGTTATTTCCTTGGCTTGCCGATTACATCAATAAGATGGCGGATAAATACGGAACCATCATCCTGAGTCTTCCTTATGTCAAAGACATCATTACTTTGAATTTTGCGATTCCAGTGGTGTTCACTCCTCACGGAAAATGGCAGATTGCCGGTATCGACAGTCGTATTGAATACCGCAAGCACTTCATTCCGTTTGCAAATATCGTCACTTATTATGTTTCTCTCTATGGTTGCAAATACATCATGGCGAAACAAGGTATGTCACAAATCGGCAATCAATTGTGCGGCAAAGCCGCTGAACGCCTCGAATTCGCGATGGGTCGCTACATTGCTCCGCAGATTTCGGACTTCATCTTCAAGCAAACCGATCTGCGTCCTCAGCTAAGCACGGCCGATTACCGTTACTCGACTGCTGAAGAACTTCAACGCGCTATTCAACAAAACTAGGAGCCAACATGAAAAACAAATCCATACTCTTCATCAGTGCATTGTTATTATCGGGTCAAGCTCACTTGGCTCAGGGAGCGGTCATTGCGGTGATCGATTCCGGAACCGACATCAATCATAAAGACCTCTCGAACAAGATCTGGAACAATCCGGTCGATATCGATGATGCCGTTGATAATGATGATAACGGTTATAT
>CAIKYX010000255.1 GCA_903831745.1 Oligoflexia bacterium | reverse complement strand
TAGCCCTTCTTTTGGGGGTTGTAACGGTTTTTGTCTCGACTATAAATAATGAAACAGAAAATATTGGAGAACGAATGAAAACTTTATTGGTGATGATTACTTTGGCTTTAGCTGCCCCTTCTTTTGGGATGGATCTTACCGGCGCGGGCTCGACCTTTGTCTACCCGATCGTCGCAAAATGGGCGGATAGCTATAAAAAAGAAACCGGTAATGGCGTAAATTACCAATCGATCGGTTCTGGCGGAGGAATCAAGCAGATCGAAGCGAAGACGGTAAATTTCGGTGCAACCGATATGCCCCTTAAACCAGAAGAACTGAAAAAAGAAGGTTTGGTGCAATTTCCGATCGTGAACGGCGGTATTGTTCCGGTCGTCAATGTTGAAGGAATCAAGGCCAACGACCTAAAACTGAATGGCGAAGTGATTTCCGATATCTTCTTGGGCAAAATCACCAAATGGAATGATGCAAAGATCAAAGCGTTGAATGCAGGGCTTAAGCTTCCTGCTTCAGACATTACCGTTATTCATCGTGCGGATGGATCAGGAACCAGCTTCATTTGGACGAACTACCTTTCTAAGGTCAGTGACGAATGGAAAAGCAAAGTCGGCGAAGGCACCTCGGTTAACTGGCCAGTGGGTGTCGGCGGTAAAGGCAATGAAGGCGTGGCTTCTTATGTGAAGCAAACCGCAGGCTCTATCGGTTACGTCGAGTACGCTTACGCGCTTCAGAACAAGATGACGTATACCCAGGTTAAAAATCATGCAGGCCAGATGATCAAGCCAAGCCTCGAGAGCTTTCAGGCCGCTTCTGCTTCTGCAGATTGGGCGAAAGCAGAAGGCTTCAATTTGGTCCTTACTGACGCTCCTGGTAAAAAGAGCTGGCCGATTGCCGGTACCACTTTTATCCTGATGCACACTACTCAGGACAAGCCAGACCAAGGCAAAGAGGCGATCAAGTTCTTTACTTGGGCCTACCATAAAGGCGAAAAACAGGCGACCGAGCTTGAATACGTAGCCTTGCCTGCAAATGTGGTCAAATTGGTCGAGAAGACCTGGACCCAAATCAAATTCTAAATTAGTGCTTTAGAGGATAAAGAAGTGTGCGAATATCAGAGGGTATGGCAACCAAGCCCGTAGGTGATTTTTCTAGGGTCATCTCTGATGTTACTCTGAAAAGGCAGTATGTACTCGACCTCCTGTTTAGAACAGTGACGGGTCTTGCTGCCGTATTTGTGCTGCTTTTGCTCGTTGCGATCATTGCTGCCCTGGGAATGGGCGCATGGCCGGCGATTCATCAGTTCGGGCTTCATTTTTTCAGTTCTTCCGATTGGAATCCGGTCAGTGAGCAATTCGGTGCAGTGGTGCCGATTGTGGGCACCTTGATTACGTCCGGTATCGCACTTCTGATTGCAGTTCCGGTGAGCTTCGGTATTGCGCTTTTTTTGACTGAACTTTCGCCGGGTTTCTTAAAAGGTCCGCTCGGAACAGCGATCGAACTCTTGGCTGCGATTCCGAGCATTATTTATGGCATGTGGGGGTTATTTGTTTTTGCCCCGTTTTTTGCAAAGTATGTGCAGCCTTGGATGAATGAAAATATGGGCCCCACATTTCATGGGCCGCCCATGGGAATCGGCATTTTAACCGCGAGTCTGATACTAGCGATCATGATCATTCCGTTCATTGCCTCGGTCATGCGGGATGTTTTTGAAGTCGTCCCTCCAATGCTCAAGGAGTCAGCCTACGGACTCGGGGCCACAACTTGGGAAGTGGTTTGGAACATCGTTCTTCCTCAAACCAAAACGGGTGTGGTCGGCGGCATTATGCTCGGGCTGGGGCGTGCTTTGGGTGAGACGATGGCTGTCACGTTCGTAATCGGGAACTCTCATAATTTGTCGCGCTCACTGACCATGCCGGGAAACACCATTTCTTCTTCTTTGGCCAATGAATTTACCGAAGCAGTCGGGGAGCTCTATACTTCTTCGCTAGTCGAGTTGGGGCTCGTGCTGTTTCTGATTACTTTTGTGGTGCTTGCGATTGCAAAACTGCTCCTTTTCCGCCTGAAGAAACAAGAAGGAGCTCAGACATGAATCTGAAATACCTTCGTAGAAAAATTGCAAATGGCATGGCCTTGGTGCTCTCGCTCCTTGCTATGGGGTTCGGGTTATTCTGGTTGGGTTGGATTTTGTATACGCTCTTCAGTCGAGCGCTCCCTGCCATTCATAGCACCGTATTTACCCAGATGACACCTCCGCCTGGAGCCCAGGGTGGACTCTTGAATGCTATTGTCGGAAGCCTGATGCTGACGACGATTGCCACCTTGATCGGTACGCCCATCGGAATTCTGGCCGGAACCTATCTTTCTGAAATTGGCGAATCTAACGGGTTGTCGAAAGTGGTTCGTTTCATCAACAGCATTTTGCTTTCGGCACCTTCAGTGGTGATTGGTTTTTTTGTCTACGCCCTTTTTGTTGCGAGGGTCGGACACTTCTCGGGATGGGCCGGAGCTTTCGCTCTTTCGGTGATTTTGATTCCAGTGGTCGTCAACAGCACTGAAACCATGCTCAAGCTGGTGCCTACCAGTCTGCGAGAAGCCGCAGCTGCTCTCGGAGCGCCCCAGTGGAAAGTCATTATTTTTGTGGCCTACCGTGCAGCCAGATCTGGAATTTTGACCGGTATTTTGCTTGCAGTCGCCCGAATCAGTGGCGAAACGGCGCCATTATTGTTTACTGCCCTCAACAATCAGTTCTGGAGCTCGGATCTTTCGAAGCCGATGGCCAATCTTCCGGTGGTCATTTTTCAGTTTGCGATGAGTCCGTATGAAGACTGGCAGAGTCTGGCCTGGGCCGGTGCCTTCTTGATTACGATGAGTGTTTTGATGTTCAATATATTAGCGAGACTATTTCTCAGAGGCGGCAATGCAAGAAACTAATTCAGATTTGAAACCCAAAATTCTCGTCAAGGATTTGAATTTTTATTATGGAGCATTTCACGCGCTCAAGAACGTGAATCTCTCGGTAGTCGATCGCCATGTCACTGCTTTTATCGGACCGTCGGGATGTGGAAAATCGACCTTGCTTCGCACGTTCAATCGCATGCACGAGCTTTATCCAAGACAAAAGGCGACCGGAGAGATTCTAATCAACGGCGAAAACGCACTCGATCCAAAAGAAGATGTAAACCGTTTGCGCGCCCGGGTGGGAATGGTTTTTCAAAAACCTACGCCGTTTCCAATGTCGATTCATGACAATATTGCATTCGGGGTAAAGCTTTATGAGAACCTGAGCAAAAGCGAAATGAACGATCGAATCGAGTGGGCGCTTCATAAGGCCGCACTATGGAAAGAAGTAAAAGATAAGTTAAAGCAAAATGGCAATAGTCTCTCAGGTGGACAACAGCAGCGCCTTTGTATTGCTCGGGCGATTGCCGTCAGGCCTGAAGTTTTGCTTTTGGATGAGCCCACTTCTGCGCTAGATCCTATTTCTACCGCCCAGGTCGAAGAATTGATTCATGAGTTGAAGAAGGACTATACGATCGCGATCGTGACCCACAATATGCAACAGGCAGGGCGTGTGTCAGACTTTACGGCTTTTATGTATATCGGTGAGTTGATAGAGTATAATAAAACGGATAAAATTTTCACGAACCCGGATCAATCCCTTACCGAACAATACATTACCGGCCATTTTGGTTGAATATTTTGGCTAGGCATTTCTGTCAGAAATAGGTTAGGGTGAAGAAAGGGGCGTAGAATGCAAAGACATTTTGATCAAGAATTCAGCGGACTCAAGGATCAGATCCTCAAGATGGGGGATTATGTTCAGGAGTCAGTCGATATGGCCATGAAGGGGCTGACCGAGCGAAATCTTCAGCATTTTAGTCGCGTTCACGAACTCGAAATTCTCGTCAATCAATCTCATATCGAAGTGGATGAGGCCTGCCTTAAAGTTCTAGCTCGCCAATCGCCGCTCGCCACAAGTCTCAGGCTCGTTTTTTCGATCGTAAAGATCAATGCCGATCTCGAGCGCATGGGCGATCAGGCAGTCAATATCGCTTATAATGGGCAACATTATCTCGCGGCACCTCCGATTAAACCCTTGATCGATCTTCCGAAGATGGGTGAAGAAGTAAAGCTCATGGTTCGCGAGTCACTCGAGGCTTTTTTCAATGCCGATATCGAGCTCGCAAAAAAAGTCTTGATCTACGACGATGTGGTCGACGAACTCAAAGACAAGATCTTTAAAGAACTCTGTCAGATGATGAAGCAAGATCCATCCATCGTAGAGCCTGCTCTGAATTTAATCCTGATTGCCCGTAACCTCGAACGACTGGGCGACCATGCTACCAATATTGCAGAAGAAGCGATTTTTGATGCTTCAGGACAAGACGTTCGTCATGGAAGTGCAAAGCCGTGAGCTGCCGCATTCTGGTTGCTGATCAGGACTTTGAAATGCGCACTCTGATCTCTAATTTGCTTTCCGAACTGGATTGTGAAGTTTCGCATGCTCAAAACGGACCCGAAGTGGTTCAAATCTTATCGAACCAGCCGATTGATCTTCTGATTACCAATTTTTTATTGCCAGAGTTGTGCGGCTTTGAGCTTCTCAAGAAAATCAGAGGCGATTATGCCGCGCTTTCTATTCTAGCGATGACCAAAGAAGTCGACCTCGAAAAACAAGGTAAGATTCTCGAAACCGGCGCAAATGATGTGCTTTCTAAACCGTTTGATGGCGATTCTTTTCTTGCGCGAATTCGCGCGCTGATCAAAGAACGAACCGGTGCAGAAGAGCAGTCCGATGAAAAGTTGATGTTGGGTGGACTCAGGATCAATATGCGCTCGTACGATGCCTATTGTGGATGTGAGCGCGTACATTTGACTCCCAGTGAATTTAAATTATTACATGCACTGGCGGCAAACCAAGGATCCGTATTGACCCGGGAGCGCTTGATTGAGCTTGTGCAAGGTGAGGGAATTGCCGTCATTGATCGCGCGGTAGATACCCATATTTTCGCGCTGAGAAAAAAACTCGGAACTTATGGCGATCTGATCGAAACGGTTCGCGGCGTAGGGTATCGCGCCAGATTATCCTAAGTACAATCTGATTCGCAATCTCCGGTTTCAATCTGAAGTGTGATGTGGTGAATCCGGAAGTGGTGTTGCACTTCGTGCGAAATTTCTCTGAGTAAATCCGGGGTATTGTTCTTTCCTTCGACCCGAATATGGGCCGTCATCGCGTTTTCGAAAGTGCTCAGCGGCCAGATATGAATGTGATGAACGTCGAGCAGGCTCTTGTTCTCGAGGAGATGGGCTTTTACCTCGTCGACGCTGATGCCTTCCGGAACAATATCAAGGGCCAAGCCCAAGGCGTTTTTGAGTAAATTCCAAGTGCCATACAGAATCATGGCCGCAACACCGATACTGACGGCTGGGTCAATCCACGAGTAGCCCGTTTTATAAATGAGGTAGCCCGATATGGCAACTGCAAGCGAGATGACCGCATCTGTTGCCAAATGAATGAATGCACCCCGCGAGTTCAGCTCATGGCGATGACCCAAGAATAAAAGCGCAGACCCAAGATTGATCACGATGCCCACGATGGCTACTGTGCCCATGGTTCGACCGTCGACGACATGAGCGGTGTTAAATCGGTGAAAGGACTCCCAAAGAATGGCGCCGCAGGCAAAGACGAGAAATAGCGAGTTTGCAAGCGAGGCCAGGATGGTGCTTTTTCTATAGCCATAGGTGTGACGTTTGGTCGACGGACGTCCGGCCAGCCAAATCGAAAAAGCAGAGAGTGCGAGCCCGAGAACGTCTTGCAGATTGTGCCCTGCGTCCGCCAATAGGGCGATTGAGTTAGAAAGCGTGCCGTAAATGACTTCAGCGATGACAAAGCCGAGATTCAGGATGATTCCGATAAAGAAAGCACGGGTGATATCGCTCATGGACTCTACGCCATGATGGTGGTGACCGTGGCCGTGTTCATGGCTGTGATCGTGTGTGTGTTCGTGTGAATGCGAGTGGTGTTCTGAGTGTTTGCTCATAGCTATTTATAACAGATGAATCAGCTGTAAAACAGCTAAAATAGGACAGCAAAAATGACGCCAAAATCGAGAGTCGAGTTTCCTTCGCCGAGTGAGCGATAGCCCACGCGCGGCATGAGTGCAATCATCGGTGCGAGTGAATACTTGTATCCGGCTCCTACGCCGTACGAGAACTTCGAGCTTGAGGAAGGTACGTCTACCGACGAAAGACCGGCCTTCATATCAAAGAAAATTGCATCAATGTAAAGACGGGCCAGGACGCCATAAAAATTAAGGTAGGCATCAGTTGAAGCAGTTCCTGTATTCGCTACGCCACCGAGCTTGGTTTTTTCATAAAACACTCCGAAATCGTAGAGAGTTCCGAAAGTTAATTCTCCCCCATAAGATAACCCAGTACTCGAGGTCGGGGTTTTAAGGCCTCCTCCGAGCGAACTCAGTCCACCCATGACTCCGAGTGAAAATGCCGAAGCAGTCGAAGCGTGAAAGGTTGAGCAGGCGATCAGACAAACTACGAGCAATCTAATTTTTAACATCATGATCTGAGTGTAAACCTGATGGTTCTCTTGATCAAGTTCACTTGTTAACGCAATTTAAAGGCTCCTCAACGAAAGCATAATCATTGCGGCATAGGCTCGTATCATGGCATCTCAAACGGGTTGCAAGAGTGTGCTGGTGGTTGAAGACGACGAATTGATCCGTCAGTCGCTGAAGACATTTTTGGCGGACGAGGGCTATGCAGTCTACACTGCCAAAGAAGGTGCGGAAGCCTTAAAGAAGTTAGATGAAATTCCCCATCCCTGTCTGATTCTTCTCGATTACTACATGCCAGTGATGGATGGACGCGAATTTCTCGAAAAGATAAAGAAAGACGCAAGAACTCTGGTGGCCGGGATTCCGGTCGTGCTGGTATCGGCAGCGCTCGAGAGAAACGTCGAGGGAAAAGACCATTTGGCAGGATTCATCAAGAAACCCATCGACCTCGAATTATTGCTGAGTGTAGTTAAAAACCATTGTGGAAGTGTCACTGAGTAATGCCGACTGATCAAAAAAATAGAGATGAATTGATTTCGCCCGAAGCATTCAAGAGAATTCTGAGAAGGAGCCTCAAGTATCCGATGATCCTGACCTTGGTATTGGCCACTGTCTCCATCTCACAGGCACTTTACCTCTTGCGGTCGTCCGAATGGGTCGATCATACCCATCAGGTGATTGCGCAGGCTAGCCTTGTGAAAAGCAGTGTGTTGAGTGCTGACGGAGCGTTAAAAGGATATCTTCTGACTGGAAAAACCCGCATTCTGGAACCGTTTTTTTCTAGCGAGAATCGCTATTCGCAAGAAGTGGGAGTTCTTGAAGGCCTGGTCTCGGACGATTCGGCTCAAATGGATCATGTGGTTTCAATGGGCAAGCTGGTCGCAGAATGGCTTGTTGCTGCGCATGAAGCCATGCAGAAAAGGCAATTCTCGAGAAGTGTCGATTTGGGCGAAGTAGAGAATCGGTTCGAGAGAGTTCAGAAAATCAGGGAAGACTTGAATCGGATTATTGAGATCGAGGATACAAAACTGGCAAAGCGTTCCGCGTGGGTGAATTGCGTCTTGTTTTCTTTTGTTTTGTCGACTCTGATTCTGGCGCTCATGGTGGGAGGTATTCTCGCTCTACTGGCCAGATTACAGTTAAAGAATTTGGCCTCGAACTACGAAAAAGCCATCTCGGAAACCAGGCATGCAGTTCAAATGCGCGACGAATTTCTATCCATAGCTTCACATGAATTAAAAACGCCCCTGACTTCATTGATTCTGCAGATGCAGTTATTGCGAAGGAGCCTGGTAAAGGGTGAATCTGCCACAGTCGATTCAAATCTGAAATTAGTCGAGACTTCCGAAAAATTAAGTTTGAAAATAGGTGCGCTCATCGAGGATCTGCTCGATCTGACTCGCCTGAGGCTCGGAAGGCTCCCTTTGGTAAAGCGCGAAATAAATCTCGCAAGCCTGGTAAGAGAGGTGCTCGAGCGGTATCAAGTAGAAGTTCAACAAAAAAAAATCATGCTTCACCTCGATCTGTCCGAAACGGTTCTGGGAATCTGGGATCCGGTACGAATAGAACAAGTGGTTTCGAATTTAATTTCAAATGCAATCAAGTACGGTGAGGGAAAACCCATTCATATCCATTTGAAACTCGATTCTGCCCACCAGCGGACCATACTATCAGTCAAGGATCAAGGGATGGGAATTGCGCCCGAGATGCATCAGAAAATATTCGAACGTTTCGAGCGGGCAGTTGCGCCATCTAAAATCAGTGGTTTTGGACTAGGGCTTTATATTTCCAAGCAGATTGTCGAAGCCCATCGAGGAAGCATTTCGGTTAAGAGCGAATTAGGAAATGGCTCGGAGTTTACGGTCGAGCTGCCATTGAAATCTTGATTTGATCGATAAAGCACGCGCTGAAATCATTCGAAGATCGGGGTGGAGTCATGTCATCACTCATTCCTTTTGAAATCAATTTGCAGTTTTTATCATTCGCTTGAGAAAACCGAATCGAGGTATTGGTAAAGATCAGCGGTTCAGCGAGAGTGGCACCGTCGTAGGGTTCAATAACGAACTCGGCAAAGGATTGTTCCTGGTTCTTAAGATCGAGCGAGAAGCTCACGCTTTCTCCTGAGCTTTCTCTCTTTACCGTTTGCTTCCAAATCTCATTTTCTAACGTCAGGGCGATCGTCAATATTTCGCCAGGCTCTGCTTTCATGATCTTCCCGCCTAGACAGCCGGTATAGCCATTCTGGTGGCCGAAAGTGTTTACGTATTGTGCCGAGATCCACCACGAAGAATAGGGAGCAGGTTGATGTCCTGGTGCGCAGGAGGGTCCCCAGGTCAGTACGGGTTGCAAGACGCCGTTATCAATTGGCAGGTAATGCGCCTGGTCCGCTTTGGGTTGCAGTCCGGGCCAAAGAAACAGGGTGCCTTGTGCCTTAGGCTTCGAAGGCACTTTTAGATGAGTGGTGAGACTGGTGATTTGACTGTGATTTGCGGTAAGCGTGATATCCGCAGCGCAGTCCACGGAGAACGGTGCTGAAGTCAGCCAAAGAAACAAAACGCAATTCAAGGTACGTCGAACGCAGAAATCCACGCCTTTCATTTCGGTTAAAGACCGTTTTAGGTTGAGGTCAATCTGATGACGGATTCGTGACAGTCCTGCAGTATTAACAAAATAGAATGATTTGCCTGTTTGGATGCGCTCTCGCGAGGTGTAGGCTCAGGACCGCGTCGAAGTTTCTTCGCACCCAAACGAATGAAGTCGCTTTTATTGATTATTATTTTTGCGCTTTCAGCGTGTGCGGATATGCCGCAAACCAGAAGCATTCTTGAGGATGGCCGAGAGTCTGTTCCTCCAGCCCATTCAATTGCAAATGTTCCCTGGATCGAACAGACCGAAAATCATTGCGGGCCTGCAAGTTTGGCAATGGTCTCTGAATATGAAGGCGTTCATGTTTCTTTAAATGGGTTGACGAGCATGATGTTTACTCCTGCAAGAAAAGGCAGTCTTCAGCTTGATTTGATCGGAACCGCACGCCGACTGGGATTAGTGGCGGTACCCACGTTTTCGCTTAGAAATATTCTCATCGAGATTAATGCAGATCATCCGGTGATCGTGCTTGAAAATCTGGGGTCAAAACGAAATCCGGTTTGGCATTATGCGGTATTGGTGGGGTACGACTTGGCGACAAAAGAGCTTAGGTTTCATTCCGGGCTAAATCGTGATTTCATTCTTTCAATGAATCAGTTCGAGCGGGTTTGGAGCCGGGCTGGGGCTTGGTCTTTGGTGGTGTTGAAGGCGGGGACTTTGCCGGCCACTGCAACGCTCGAAGACGATCTGAATGCGGCGAGTGCGCTTGAACGTACTCAAAAATTCGAGGAGGCGAAAACGGTTTACCTCAGTATCAATGAAAAATGGCCTGAAAGCATGGGTGCGCTCTTTGGTTTAGGAAATGTCTACTACGCCCTGGGGGATTACCGTGCGTCAGTAATGATTTTTGAAAAAGCTTCGAAACTTGCGCCCCAATCTGCCGATGTGCGGAACAATCTTGCAGAAGGTTACCTGAAGCTCAGACAACATAAGGTTGCACGACATTAAGATAAAATAACTGAGACCGTCGGGGCAATCGTGCGAGGGTGTAGCATGAACATCAATTCAATTTTTTTCAGGACTGCTTCCGTTTTTATCATGTTTTCATTTTTGCATCTTCCGATCGCACAAGCGTCGATGGTTTCAACCGAAACCTTTCTTTCTCATCAAGCTCAAACGGATCCACGAGCGCAAGTCATGGCGCTTCTTCAAAAAGACGAAGTCGTACAAAAATTGCAGGAATACGGAGTGAACCCCGAAGAAGCACGAGCGCGCATTGCCAGTCTTTCAGATCAGGAGATTGCCACTCTGAACTCAAAAATTGGCGAGTTGCCTGCAGGAGCCGACGCCGGTGAAGCGATCCTCGGTACGGTGTTGGTGGTATTTATCGTGCTTTTGATTACCGACATCCTTTGCTGGACGAAAGTTTTTAAGTTCACTCGCTGTGCACAATAGCGTAAGGTAAGGGACAGTGTCGAAAAAGAAGAAAAACGGTAGGGTACGATGGGTGCTTGCTCTCCTGCCACACAGCGCTGCCTGCTCTTCGTTATGCATTGGAACGGCATAAATAATGCTGTTATTCATTTATGAGTTTCTACCTCTCAAAATTTCACTCTATCCGACCGAGATATGAGCTGAATCAATCAGATGCACTAACATGCCTGGTTAAGCTCAGACTCAATTTAAGGCCATTTCCCGACTCTTGGGACCGTGAGATCATTGAAAAAAGAATCAGTCGTTTTGGACTAGCCAGTAGCCAAATTACCCATCGTGGGACAGAGGTTCTTGATTATATGCCTGGAGATCATGAAATGAGCTTATTTCATGGAGGCGAAATCCCTGATTTGACCGCTCGCATGAGTTTTTTTAAAAGTCGAGCCACGGAAGTAATGAGCCAGTTTTATCTCGAAGGGTCTCAAAAACCAGATCACCTCGTTCACGTAACTTGCACCGGATATATCGCACCCAGTGCTGCTCAGGAAACCGTTGCCACATGGAAACAAAACGAAAGAACGACGACGGTCACTCACGCTTATCATATGGGATGTTATGCTTCGTTGCCTGCCATTAGAATTGCTCAGGGTTTTCAGTCGGCATCAACCTTGAAGCATCATGTTGTCGATATCGTGCACCAAGAAATTTGTTCTTTGCATTTTGATCCCACGAGCCTAGAAGCAGAACAGATTGTCGTACAAAGCCTTTTTTCGGATGGGCACATTCGCTATCGGTTATCCGATGAGTTAGAAGGGAGTGGTTTTCAAATCCTTGCCTTGAAAGAACTGCTCATCCCAGAAACTACGGAAATGATGTCTTGGGTACCGAGCTCCACTCATTTCACGATGCATCTTGGGCGCGAAGTCCCTCTTAAAATTAAAAATGCCTTAAAGCCGTTCGTTGATTCTTTGCTTGCTGAGTTTAACGCAGACCAAGACTCTGAGATAATTTTTGCAATACACCCGGGGGGGCCAAAGGTTATTGACGCTGTTGAGAATGAATTATCATTAACCGTCGAGCAAACTGTCGAGAGCCGTGCGGTGCTTAAAAACTTTGGTAACATGTCTTCTGCGACACTTCCGCATATTTGGGAAGCAATTCTTAAAAATCAAAACAGAAAGGCGGGTGCACTTGTCGTTTCTCTTGCTTTTGGTCCAGGCCTTACGATGAGTGGAAGCGTGTTTAAACTATGCAGGCTCTAAGTATTTTCTACCTGTTAATTGCAATCCAGGGTTTTCTCATCCTTTGGGATGAATTCTTCTTTCATAATAGACGCGGCTTGCCCAACTGGGAAAGAGTCGGTCACCCCATCGACACGGTAAGTGTGATTCTGCCATTCACTTATTTGAGTTTTGTCACGTATGTGGGAACTACGCCGCTGTTTCTGGTTTTTTTAATGGCCTTTTCGTGCCTCTTGATCAGTAAAGATGAGTGGGTTCACACCGAGCTTTCGACGTCTGGTGAGAATTGGCTGCATTCGCTGTTATTCATGCTGCATCCACTTGTTTTTGTTTTCGCCTGGATACTCTGGAAAGAACGGGGGCCGATTTTTGCTTTCCGATTGCAATTGGTTCTGCTTTGTTCGTTTTTTACCTATCAGATAATTTACTGGTTCCGATTTGCAAGTAAGGCACCCGAAAAAAAGATAAAGATAAACAATGAACTTTACCATGACTTAGGTAATCGCTGGTATTCAGCGAAAGATGATCCAGTCGCACTGCTTCGCGCAGAAGGAAAAACTAAAAATCCATGGGTTGCGCAAACGATTCAAAAACATTTTTTGCATCGCGACCCTTCGGAGATCGGAATCTTAGATGTTGGCTGTGGTGCCGGGTTCTTGACCAATTACCTGGCGAAGAAAAAATTTGTGGTTCATGGAATAGACTTGTCTGAGAATAGTTTAGCGGTGGCTCATCAGTTCGACGAAACCAAACGGGTTACTTATTTAACGGGCGATGC
>CAIKYX010000254.1 GCA_903831745.1 Oligoflexia bacterium | reverse complement strand
ATCCTCACCTGATGTTGTTTCCGGGTTTGGCCTTGTTCATTACGATGCTCGCTTTTCATTTTCTAGGAGATTCATTGCGAGATATTCTCGATCCAAAAAGTGAAGTGGGCTCGAGCGTCGGGCATTAAACAACCCAAACAGTTGCTTGATCATCCGACTTTTTTATTCAATAATTGCGCTGTAAAAAATGAATTATTTGAACCGCGCTGCCTTACTTCTACTTCTGGCGATCTCATTTTCTGTAAATTCGTCACAGGCCTTGGTGATTTGTAATAACGAGTCGACTGCCATGGTAGTGGTTCCGAAGTCGGCGCAAGGCTCGTCCGAAAGTTTTGCGAATGGCTCAGCAGAAAGCATCATCTGGCCTCGATCAGTGAATTTAAGCGCTACTCGTGCCAATGGACACCCTGACTATTACGCGTATCTCGGTGTAAATTACACCGCCTCTGCCGACGAAATCAAAAAGGCGTATCGCGAGCTTGCCATGTTTTCACACCCCGATCGGCAAGCAAACGCAAGTCCCGAACGATTTCTTGGGCTCGAAGCCGGTTTTAAGAAATTTGCAGATGCGTACGATATCCTCGGAGATGCCGAAAAGCGCGCTCGCTACGACGCTGGCGAAACCTATTTTGGCTCTTCGCAAGCTCCTTACGAATCAGCCGCGCCCGAGCCTTACACCGTCAACCCCGAATTCTGGGCTCTCTACAAATCGTGGATCGAAAATTTTGCGAGTGGCATTTTTCACGAAAAATCGGGTTACCTGATCGCGAATATCTTTAATCTCGGAATTCTAGAAGACCCCGTCGTTCGCGCTTACATCATGAAAATTGCACGTGGCGAATACTTACCTGAATTTCAGACGGCGGTTATTCATTATATGGGGTTTCGCTCGAACTATGCAGACTTTAGGCTTCAGCTCCTCAGTCTTGCACTCGGATGGAACACCCGTGCTGATATTTTTGATGCCGCGATCAAAGCCATGGCTCGAAACTACGAATATCATCCTGATTTTATAAACTTCTTCGAGACTCGCACTTTTAACGAACACCAATGGCACGAAATTCTAGAAGTGATTCAAGAAACCATTTCGACCAGACTGGGAGTCGTTGGCGATGTGGTTCATTGGATCACGAAGTCTAAAATTCCAATCACCTCAAAAAACTTTAGCCTGGCCGTTTCGATTCTGGCAGGCCAGTTTACAGATCCGGTTGCGAGAAAAACACTTCTCGATATCGCCAAGGGTGCCTTTGACCCCGACTTTTATCATAATCCTTTTCTCTATTCGTCGATGAAAGACGTAACCCTTCCGTCTACTTTGGCACTTCGGGCCCTGATTCCTTTCTACGATACGGCAGAGGTAAAGCCACTTCTCGATCATGAACTTCAGTCTGGCAAACACTTTACCGATGAAGACCGAGTTGATCTTTATATTGCATCGAAGGCTTTACGTGACACTCCTGCCAATACCGAGAAGATCAGACAGATGGTCGAAGTAAAACGCGGTTGGGAGGTTGCGAGTCCGGTCTGGATCTGGCACGAAGGACACGTGTTGACGCCCAAGCTACTGAAGTTGTATTCGTTGCTGAATCTGCCAAAACGCGCAAAATTTCTAATCGAAATTGCAAAAGACAAAGAAAATATTGCGATGGGTGATGTAGCCATCGAGTTGCTCGAGAGCCAGATTGGTGATGATTCT
>CAIKYX010000253.1 GCA_903831745.1 Oligoflexia bacterium | reverse complement strand
CAGGCTTTCTTTCAGGAATTCGCGGACGTAGGCGTATCAGATCATGCGGACGGACCTTATCAATGGTTTAGATGCAATCCCGAAACCGGAGTATTGGCTGGATGCGCAGGCGTCATGCCCAGCGATCAGGGTGGAGATGCCTTTGATCTCTCAGTCATCGGTGTGAAATCATTTCGATACCTGATGCTGAGAGACCGCGGCAATAATTATAATAAAGAGGGCGAAAACACCGAAGGCTTCGATCTCGATGCGATCCAAGTCACTCACGGTTATCTCTAATTCGAATTGCGTCGTTTAAGAAAGCGCCTTGATGTCTGTCAGAAGAACCTGCTCATGTCCTTCTGGATTTACTTTTTGATAAATCTTACGAAGAACACCTTTTGGATCGACTACGTAAGTCGTGCGATCCCAGTACATTGTTCCTTTGTATTCGGATTGTCCGACATGAAGAGCCTTCAATAATTCGGCTTGTGGATCGGCAAGCAGCTCGATGGTGAACGAAAATTTCTGGCAAAAATTCTTGTGTGAATCTACGTCATCCGCACTCAGCCCAACGACTTTGATATTGGCTTTTTCGAACTCGGCTTTGGTCGCAGTAAATGACTTGCCTTGAATCGTACAACCCGGCGTATCGTCTTTCGGGTATACGTAAAGCACCAGCCAATGACCCGCATAATCCTTAAGTGTGCGAGTCGCGCCGTCTTGATTCATCAGACTAAAACTTGGAAAAGTGGTTCCTGTATCGATCATAAAATCCTCCGTTATTCAGTTCAGGGCAATCCTGACTGAATTCACCTTCGAATGCAAGGTTAATGAGAAACATTCGCAATTGCGCTCTTGATCAAATTTAGCGCCATTTCAACGTGTTTTCGATGAGTTCGATGACCAAACGGCACTACTCGAATTGCAAATTTACCATGAAGCATCGTTCCAGAAAGAAGAATCGAGCCGTCCTGGTTGATCTGATCCAGAAGCTTCTGGTTCAATGCATTCAGATCGCCTGAAGAAGCCCCATAACGAAAAGCAACAATTGCAGTTTGAGGCTCGGCGATCACTTCAACTCCCGAAATTGAACGCAATTCTTCCGTGACAAAACGAGTGAGTTCGAGCTTTTCTTCAAGGCAATCGATAAATGGCTGAATTCCCAGCATCTTCATGGGAAGCCAAACTTGAAGCCCCCGTACCGTACGGGAAAGTTCAGGAGATACTTGAGAAGGATCCAATTGATCAAAATCATCCGAATTTTCGGACGGCAAATAGTCCGCCTCAAAACTGTGAGCACGCTTTAAGGCATTCATATCGCGAACCAGCAAGGCTCCCGAACCAAAAGGAAGAAAAAGCGCTTTATGCGGATCAAAAGTGATGGAATCAGCCTCTTCGATCCCTTTCATCATTTGTTTTCCGTTTTTTGTCATCCGAAAAGCTCCGGCCCAGGCGGCGTCCACATGAAACCAGAGGCCATGATGTTTCGCGATTTCTGCAAGCTCATCGAGCGGATCGATTGCGCCCGTATTAGTGGTTCCTGCACTTGCGACAATGAGAAAAGGTTTCAATTTTTGCTCGAGATCACTCTGAATCATGGATTTGAGTACTTCGGGCGGAATCCTGAACTGTTGATCCGATTTTATTTTTCTGACATTTTTTCTAGAAATACCGGCTAGAACCGCCGCCTTTAGAACCGAATGATGCGCCTGATCCGAACAATAGATGACCCCATTTGCAAGCTCTTCACCGAGCTTCTCACTTCGAGCGGTAACCATCCCACCAAAATTCGCAAGCGACCCTCCAGAGGTAAGAATTCCTCCTGCAGTTTTCGGCATTCCCATCATCTCATTCAGCCAAGCAATGACTGTTTTTTCAATTTCAATAAATCCTGGGCAAAACTTATAAAGACCTGGCCAACGGTTGATTGAGGTCGTAACAAATTCAGCAATTGCGGTATGAAAAAGGCCTCCCACCGGAATATAAGCAAGGTATCCGGCGCTCGGTAGATTGATTCCCACGGGCAGGAGTTCATCAAAGATCGTGGTCAGGAGCTCGCTTAACTCGGTAGCCTGACGCGGGATCGGTTCCCTGATTTTTTTAAGAAACGAGTCCCGCTTTAATCCATTAGTAACGGGCTGATCGGGCAATGAATCAACATACGGAATGATCTTCGCTGCTGCCTCCTCGATCCACTTCCTCATTTCATGGGCGCTAGGCTCGAGCGGAAATCCACTGGGCATCGGGCTGGATGAACTCATTTTGGCTCCTTGCTAAACACTATATCAGAAGATTCTGATAAATATCGAGCACATCGCTTTGTGAAAGTGAGATTTTGTAGTCTTTCGAAAGATTCTCCATCAGTGAAAAGCACTGAACACTCTTTCTGCAACTTTCTTGTAACTCCTTTCGATCCTGCACCGACAATGTTTTTAGAAAAAGCGCACTCTGGGGCTTTGAATTACATTGATCTGCTGGCATGCCTACCGCCCCTGCCCCCGTAGGTGCCGCCTGATTCGAACACCCCGCTCCCATCAACAGAATCAAAATACAGATATTCTTCACCTTCATAATCTCCTAAAATGTTTTGCTGAAACCGTAACTGGATTTACCGCTCTCACCGGTAAATTGACAATAAAATGGGTTCCGAACGCATTCCGCAGCGACGGCACCAACTCGAGGCCAAGGCTTAGACTCTGAAGTTCGGCTTTTCGAATCAAATCATTGAGTACTTGCTCTCCCCACCCCGGACGGTAAACCTGAGTCGGTTTCAAATCGATTTCTAGATCACATTCAAATGAAAGCTGCCCCTCTTTTTTTGAACAGGTTCTTTTCATCAAATCTGATTCGCCCTGGGCCCAAAGCGGCAAGTAACTGAGCCCGGATAGATCCTGAAGAATCGAACGAAAGTGAATAGGAGGCAATTTTTCTGCTACAGATGATGCTCCGTAATGGGCTGTCCAGTATTTACGCCATTCCAATTCAAGATCCTTCTGCCAGGAAGTTACGAGGCCGCTTTCATCGGGCGGTGGTAACTGAGGATCCCGCACCACCTGAAACACACTGACTGCCCTTCCTTGTCCAAGCGACTCCATGTCCTGTGTGGGAGTATGATACAACTCGATCCCTCGACTCAGTACGGGTGCTGGGAGCGAGTTCAAATAATATCTTGTCTTGACTCGATCCGGGTTTGATAAACACATTCCCAAAAGAGCCGCACAGAGTACATCATCCATTTGCTCGTCATCCATCTCTGCAGGAGAAATGGGCACAATGGCAAGCTCATCCGTTAGATAAAGCTCGATCGATGCGCGTTGATCGCGAATCATCGCAAAAACTCTAGGATGCGCTTTGAGAAAATCCTGGCTCAATACCCACTCCTGGGGTGGCGTTGAATCACAGTAAAAGGCATCCTGTCCTTTAAATACCATTCCCTCGGACAAGGCTTGAGCGCAAGAAAATGGAAGAACAGAGTTTTCGTCGAAAATTGCTCCCGCGAGATTGACTTGATCGAGCGGCGTGTTTTTAAAAACAGCACCCCGCAAATCGACTCGTGCGAACGAAGCACCCGTAAGATTCACAGAATCAAAAGTCGCCTTCTGAAATTGCGCATCTTCGACTTTAGAATCGGAAAAATCGACACGCACCAGTTGCACTTGATTTGCCTGCACTTTCAGAAGCTGAGCATGCCGGATCAAAACGCCTGTCAGGACTGCGCCTTGAATCTGTAGATTTTCGGCTTCACATCCGTCCGAAATTCCCGCATTCAGGATCAAGCCATTTAACTCGGCATGAATACGATCAAGAGAAAGTACCTCGCCTTCTTTCGCCGCATAGATGCCACATTCACCCAAATCACCAGCATTGTGTCCGGCCTCGCCTCGGGCATTCACACATTGTTTTGTTGTCTCGTCGAAATGATATCCATAAGGCCGCCTTTGCCCCATGGATTCTGCGTTATTTCCTAAGAACAACATCGCAACGGCCAAAGAACTCAAGCTCAGGGTGCGAGAGTGTTTCATACAACTCCTATTTCTTACTCGGTAGAAATGGCAAATTCAAATCAGCCACTCGGGTTTGAAAATACTTACTTTTAAAACTCTCATCCTTAACCAATTTTCGAAATCGCACCTGGTAGGTACTGCAGCTGGATGCGAAGTAGTGATCGAGCGCTTGATTCAAAAAGTCCCTGCGCCAGCCATCAGGGCCCACTGCCTGCTCGAACGCCATGAGACTTGTGTCTGAAGTCAACAGACGGCCAATTTCCTCATCAATCAAACCAAAGGCTTTATAGAAGGGCATTTCACTAGAGCGGGAATCTGTAAACACCAGGCTCGGATCCGGATACTTCAGTTCGACAGGCACACTCGAAATCGCGGTCACCACCCTGTGAATTCGCACCTCGAAGGCCTGAAACAGAAGATTGATTTCTGACTCCGTAAAGGGTTTGGTGCGTTTGATCGTCAGATAGCCATCCCGCTGATCACTAAAACAATCCATCGTTGACGCCACAAAATCAGTCGGGTCAAAATCGGCCAGAAGCACTTTTTTCACTCCCATCTGATCTTTCGTATTTCTATAGAGAATTGTGGTTCCGGGCTCGAAGCCTGCCATGACTTTCTTCAGTTCAGGCTTCACCGCGAGTTCAAACTGATCTCCCAAATCAAGAACACTTTGCAGGTTCAAGCCCGGCGGAAACTGTAGATCACTCGAATCCGCATCCGATGAGAAATTGCCTGGCTGTGGAATCCAAAGACGAACGGAATTTCCGGCGTCTAGAATTTCGTACTCCATTTTAATTACTTTAGGCAGAAAGAAAACTCCTGTGGCTTTGTAACTTCCTCCCTTCGCTAGCTCACGGGTACCGGTGGCAGTATTGACGAGAACGTAGTAATTTGCACCGCCGCCTTTTGTCAGCACTGGCCCCACCCCCTGCCCGCCAACCTCTCCGCGGGCTACGACTGTGAGCAACAAGATCAATGACGTTAATAATACAGTTTTCATTTTCTTCGGTTCCTTATCATTTGATTATCTAGTTTAAATTTCTCGGTAGCGATCGGATGATCAGTCAGGTTCACGCACCCCTTCTCGTCTGCATGCGGATTTCCGCGCAAGTAGATCTGGGTTTGTGGATCGCACACAATCACGCAGCGATCTTCTTTATTGTCAAAGCGCTCGAAATGGGCGCAGAGATATTTGTGCGCATAGTCCAGATTGTCTTCAGGAATATGACCCGCATAAAAATCGAGATCCGATGACAAATTGAATACCTGTGTATCCTTAAAACTCAGGTCGATATGGCCATGAGCATCCATCTCGGCAATTTGCTCGAGATAAGTATACTTCGCATCTTTGCCGCCCTGATCAGGCGGCAAACCTGAATCAGTAACCGCCTTAAACGCCTTATTGAACATCAGATCAAAGAGCTGTTCCTTGCGCGCATCCAAGGTAGATTTCGGAAAGTGGGTTGTATCCACAAATTGTTGAACGTCACAAAAGCTCTCAATATTCAAGCTCGCTCGAACCGCGTTTCGTTCATCGTTACTGAAAGTCGAATAATCGTATCCGCGCCCCCAGCTATGAGTCATCGCCCATGATTTCAGCGTGCTCCGAAAAGTACTTTGAAATTGGTGAATATCACACACAATATGAGCATCAAACACCAATGACTGCACCGGAAAACTGAACGATATTTGCCCCACCACGGCATTGTCCGACTCATGAAGAAACATTCTCTGCAGAGTGGGCTCGAGATCCCAGGTTCTTCCTCGAATAATGATACTAAACAGTGATCCGATATTATGAAAATCACCTGTCCAACTGGGCACAATGTATTCCGTAAAAACCGTATTGGCGGCAACTACCGCCGGCGATGCTGCCGGTGAAGCTGACGGAGTGGCCACCGGTGTGGGATCCATTCTGTCATCCGCTCCGAGCTTAGAACGAACTAAGAACTGCATTTTTCCGATATCTGTCGGAGAAACGTCGACATTGTTTGCAGACAATCCGTACTTCTGGGCAAGGATCATCTTAAAGTTCTCGACCGCCTTCTCAGAATCGCGATAATCCGGTGCGAGGGTCATGTTATAGGTGACGGTATGATTCAGAAACGACTGCCCGGACCACCAGATTCCTTGGGATAACATCGGAACTCCGGATGGAGTCGTTGCCAGGGCCACTCCTTTTGGAAGGTAGGTTGCCCGGATGCAACTCGTATCGACATCCTTTTTACACTTTTTCGCGTTCACGACGTTATCGCTGTCTTCGAAGAAGTTATAGCCTTTTACCTGCATCGGAGGATAAAGGTTGTTTCCGGCGTGAGCGCTCGCTCCAAGCCCCAAAAACACCGCAAGCCCAAAACCCAATAATTCATTTATTTTGATTTTCATATTTTTTCCTTAGAATTAGCCACCAAATGCAGGTGCACAAGTTTTGGAGGCCGGATTGTAATATTCAATGACGGGTTCACAGACGTTCACACAGGCATTGCGATTTCGATCATATTTTGCCCACATATCACAGAAATACACGATGTTCGGATCGAGGCTGCTCGGTGCAATTCCTCCGCCTTCGACGTCTACGTCACCCGAATGGTCCTTGATAGTCGATTCCGTGAGCGTAACGGTAATGGTCTTGTCTTCAGATACCTGGCTATAAGCTGCAGATAGCTGAAAAAGTCCGCTGGTAGATCCTGCCGGTGCATCTGGAGGTGTTGGAACCGGCTGAAAGAGGATGCTGACTAATTTGTCGGTAATGGATTTCCAAACTGCTGACTCATATCCCGCATCTTTAACGACATCGACAAATACGCTTTGATCATCCTTGATGGTATCAATAGCAGTCGCGATATCAGCACTACCCCAGAAACCAAACTTGGCCGAAGCATGCGCTCTAAATTTCGAGAAGAACTGCTTTACCTTTACGGTTGCGTGCCCGGTAAACGGCGTATTGATACCGCGAAATCCGTAGTGCATGGTTCCGACGAACGCGTTTCCTGCCCGATTAGTCATAAAACGACTCATGGCTGGTTCCGCCTCATACGCATTACCACGCATGGTTACGCTAAAACGCTGGTTGAATGAATGCAAATCACCGGTCCATGAAGGAACGTCGACGATAAAAGGCGTCGAGATTTGCGCTTTCTCATTATATTTCTGGGTCACTTCGAAGCTGGCAGTAGTGATCGGTAGCGGCGAGAGACTTGCGCCATTTCCATAGCGTTTTTGCAACTCAGAGAGCGCTTGGTCGATGTCAGTACCGGTTACCATGGGTTGAAATGTAAGCGTATACTGGGTCACCGAATTCGCAGGATGAAGGCGATTAAAAAACAACCCATGATTGATCATCTTGATGTCTTCATCATTTCTCGAAACCTGAATGCCTTTCGGCACAAAATAGAACTGTTTCGGATTGTCGTTCTCCTGATAAATACTCATGCCCGAACTGATTTGGGCTACCTCTGGCCATTTTGGAACTGCCTGGGCTGCCGGACTTGCCACCATCCATTGAACTGCTAACATTGTACCGATTCCTAAAACCTTAGTCGTTTGATTCATTTTCACGATCTCCTATTCTGGGAGTTCGAAAAGCAACTCGCATGCCGTCCGTAAACCGAATCATAAGAGACTTGAGGGCGGTTTGGTCTGAAAACCCCACACTCTGCTGAAGGTCATCGACTACAGGTGAGATGATAGGCGATAGAATCCAAAATACACTAAGTCCGGATTTCGCACACACGATCGACGAATTCGTTTAATACTATTTTTTAGAAAAGCGATTCCAACACAAGATCCCGTTCCAGCTCAATGCAAGAAACATGATCAAAACGCCTACTCCGAACGTCGCGCCTGCGAGGGTATGATCAAATTGAATCAGATGGGATTCTGTAAGTAAGTATTGCCAATCATGAAAACCATAAGGAGCGTCGTGACCAAAATTTCCGCCCAGGAGAGGAAGAGTTCCCGATCGCGCATCGTTCATGTACGGAGCAATATCCAGAAAGTTTTCGCCAAACCACCAAAGCACAATCGAAGAACCATAAGGGTCTCTGGTCTTTAGAAAAAGTGTCAATAAGCAGATGAGCGGCATCAGGAGTTGCCCCAAAGTGCCGCCTAGAGAGGTAATAAATGCGCCAAACGGACGAAAGAAAATGTGTCCTGCTTCGTGAAACGGTAGATTGATCAGATGCAAAAATGACTCGCCCGCTGCATTACTCGCCATCGGAGGGCCGATCAGGCGCAAACTGAACAAAACCAAAGCAACGAGGGTAATCCACCTTACTACCAACATTGATTTTGTAATATCTTTTTGCTCAGTCAATATCGGGCGACTCTGATCGATTAAAACGGTTTGCGAATCCAAGATCGCTTTTTGATGGGCATTGAACTTCTCAAAGACGATTTGGCACTTCGGACAAATGGGAACCATCGCCGAAACTTCACTTGAGCATTTAGGGCATTTCACAAGTTCTATTATGACCTCTCGATGGGGCGAAAATCAAGGCACGCATAGTGCAAATCATTCTACATGAATCAATCGCCCATCCTGATTATTGAAGATGATGAAGGCATAAGAGCGGCGTGTCGCGAAATACTCGAGCTCGAAGGGTTTGAAGTAGATGTTTGTGAAAATGGCAAGGAAGCACTTAAGTTTTTAGAACGCCACCAGGAACCCTGCCTGATCCTGCTCGACATGATGATGCCTGTCATGAATGGTCGTGAGTTCATGGAAGGATTCGCCAAACGACCTCATACAATTGTACCGATTCCGGTATATTTGGTTTCGGCCACTGCAAACCAAGAGGCCGGAATGGAAATGGGGTGTATGGGCTTTCTGAAGAAGCCCTTTAATATTGAAGCCCTTTTGGCAATCGTCAGATCGCACTGTAAAATAAATAACTGTAAAACGAAGAATGGTTCGCCTACCCCATCTGTCTAGTCAGGTTCCGGTCTTTAACACCGAAAGTTTTTCTTCAATACTTTTTGGTAGCTCAATTTTAAAGACGCAGCCTTTTCCAGCAAGATTACGAACATCAATCGTACCTCGGTTCAACTTCATCGCTTGTTTCGCGATGGTCAGCCCTAAGCCGAGCCCCGTGCGATTTTTATTATGCTGTTCGAAAGCATTAAACAGATCTGGCGCGTTCTCTTCAGACAAACCACCACATTCGTCTTCGACTTCCACGATCAGTTTTTCGCCTTCGACCCTCGCGCGAATCTGAATCTTGCCGTTCACTCGGGTAAACTTGATGGCATTTTGAATCAGATTCGATAAAGTCGAATGAAAAGCATGTTGATCTACTTCGATCGTTAATTCAGGATCAATCTTAACCTCGATCTTCTGCTTTTTGGACTGGGCTTCGATTTCTGCGGTAACCAAAATCTGGTCAACGATGACCAATAAATAATTACGTTCGACATGAGGTTCGGGATCAATTTTTAGCCTGACTTCCGTGAGCGATTGATCAATTAATTTTTGCATTCGAGATAAGCTTTTTTCCAGTACCTTACCGGTATTACTGACAACCCCCACGCCGCCCGCTTTGATCATTTGAAACGAGATGCTTGCACTGGTCAGGGCATTTCGCATCTCATGGGTTAAAGCTCCAATATGCTGGTTTTCGCGATTTTGTTCGATCGAATCACGAAATTTTTCGAATTCAGTCACCGCACCCGCTATCGCCACATCCAAGCACTGATTCAGTGCATGAAAACCTGCGGCATCAATCAAAAAACCCTTCATTTGTGCTAGCTCTGTAATACTCTGGCACATGGCTCCATACGCGTGAACGACATGTGAAAGCGTATAGCCGAGCCTTAACATTTCTACACCATGTTGGCCGGCAGATTCAGCTAATGCAGCTTCTTCTTGAACATCTTTTGCCAATGCAAGGGCCGGCTCGTTCGCTTCGCGCGTAGCCGCCGTCGTCCGTCGATCGAGTAATAAAATACCCAGCAATTGCTTGAAGAAAATCGGAAGCCCGCGCTTGAGCTGGGCAGAACTGGCACGCGTTCCTGCTAATTCAAGCGTCTTCGATTCAGTCAGTTCTAAAATCTCGTCTTTATTCTTAACCAAGAATTCGTGTAATCGTCGCATAAGCACTCCCTGTACCCCGTAAAAGAGTGCAATTGATGTGCCGGAGAAAGCCCAACGCCAACTCGCTGACACTACAAATGAGTGACCATGAGTTGAGTAACCCTGACCCTCCACCGATAAGAATGGGAAGTGTTCTATCCACTGAAAGTGATTACGATTTACAGCTTACTGACACTCTTTGCCTCGACGCTCTCGCAGCCGGCGATGGCAACGTGTGCCTTTGTCGAATTCGTGCAGAATATCGTAAACCCGGTCATTACCGAACCAGATTTGGTTCATGTGACAGAAACGGTAGAAAAGCTGACCCGGATCAAGAACAAAGATGATGTGGGCGACGCGGTTAAACGTGTCCTGAATCGACTCCAGGCAAGCCGAACCCTCACCCAAAGACAGAAAGCCTATTTCTGGAACGAATGCGTGCTTAGGTTTCGCGCGGCCGACCCGAGCTGGGAGCAGCACCCATTTGTAAACGGCAATGATTATGTGTTCCTCGGAAAAGTTCACGCCATGATCATCGATCAAGACGGAATGATCTATACGGGGCGCTCGCCACGATCGGCCCAGTATATTCGTGATCTCAGCCGTCAGTCGCTGGGCTCTGCCCCACTCGATTTAAGTTTACTTAAAAACGAACTTCGTCCGATTCAATATGGCTACCGCCCAGTTAAACCCCTGAGCTTAAACGTGAACGATCTGGTTGAGCTCGAGACATCGGTAAAAAAAGTCACCCAACTCGACCCGTATAAAAACCTCAACAACAGCATTGCTAATTCTGTGAGAAAAGACGATGCGGTAAAACTGGCCATGAAGAATACGCTTCAGGTGCTCGAACGAAGCACCTCGCTTACCCCTCAGCAAAAAGCCATTTTCTGGAACGAATGCGGTAAAGAATTCAAAGCGCTCTGGTCGCGCCACTGGGAGCAAAAAATGTTTGTCACCCGTGAAGGCGATTATGTGTTTCTAGGTTCGGAACACGCCATGATCATTGATCGTAACGGCAATCTCT
>CAIKYX010000252.1 GCA_903831745.1 Oligoflexia bacterium | reverse complement strand
TTCCTTGATGAGCTAATACGGAGTTGGATCTAAACCACTAATTTCTAGTTCACTTTAATTTTTGAAAACCAAATAAAAAGCGGGTGCCTGAGTTTAGCTCAAGCACCCGCTTTTTATTTCTAACCAAGTTCCAATTCAATTTTGAACTCCTCCATGACGTCAGGATCTTTAGATGGACTTTTCACAGGAATTTCCGTTTCCTGTGTCGCTTCCGCACATTTCATCTCCGCTTTCATTTTTTTAATTTCTGCCGAAACCGCTCCTGATGAACACTTCGCAATAATTCCAATCTGGCGATAGGTCATCCCTGATGCGCGAAGTTTTCTGATTAGGTCACTATCACGAGTTTTGAGTCGCCCTAATCGAACTCCCTTAGCTTTGGCGTTAGCCAATCCATTGCGCACCCTTTCGGCGATGAGATCGCGTTCAAGTTGTGCCACCGCCCCTAAGATCGTAAACACCGCAGCCCCAAGAGGCGTATTGGTGTCGATCGATTCAGTAATCGATACAAAGCCCACATTTAGTTTTCTGAAGTCCTCTAACGCTCGAAGCAAGTGAGTGACTGATCGGGCGTAGCGGCTAAAGCTGTAGACGATGACCTTACTGATCATGCCATCGCGCACATCCTTCATCATCCGATCCAGCGCAGGCCGAGAGGACTTCACGCCCGACTGGTTCTCATCCTCATAGATCACGTAATCGCTTACGCCCGTGCGATTGCAGTAATCCCGAAGAGCTCGAACTTGAGCCTCAAGGCCCGTCGATTGGTTTCCGGTGCTTACACGGCAATACAATGCTGTCTTTTGATTCATCATTCTCCTTGAGACACTTAATCCACTGGTAGCAAGCAAGTAGCATCGAAGTAGCAAAGTCCCGAAATTTCGTGATATTTCACAAGGATTTTGGGCCTAGATTGCCAAGCACTTTCAATGGTTTTAAGTGGTTATGTTTATTGGAGAACTGCTATTTTTTGTTTTTCGTTTTCGATTCGACTGTTTTTAAATGGCGGAGAGAGAGGAGACTGAAATTCACCATTGATTTCAATACTCATTTTCACCGTTTCCTACGGATGACTACAACTCAGGAATTTCGAGCTAATTTAAGGACTTTCGCGGGTTCAGATTGAAGATCGAGACAATCGGTTGCGCCTTTGATGTCCACACCCGCCTTGCGAGCGTAAATCATCATGGTCTCAATGTCTTTCCATCCACCCATCTTCATCACTTTAATGGGTTCTACGCCCTTGCTGAGAAGCAACGTAGCCCAGGAGGCCCGAAGATCGTGGAACCGGATGGGTTTCATTCCAATCCCCTGCAAAAAGTGCCGAAGCTCTCTGGCTTGCTCACCCTTATCCCACTTATTACTTCGTGGAAGAACGTGATCCGAACCCGTCCAATGAGTTTTTAGCTCTCTTAGAATTGGAATCAGTGGAAGTGCAATCTCAACTCGTCGATCATCACCTGATTTAGTGGATTTGAGTCCATCGACATTATTCCACGAGCAATTCACGAGAATTGTTCGTTGGTCGAGGTCGATTTTATCCCAAGTCAATGAGAAAAGCTCACCGTTACGCATCCCCGTGTAGAGAGCGAGTGCATAGTGATAATACCACTCCCATTTTAGTTCTTTGGCTTTGGCGAGCAAAAACTTGGCTTGATCTTCGGTAAGAACAGCTTTGATCTTGTCGCCAATCTTGAACTTAATCTTTGGGCAGGGGTTTCGATTCACATGATTTGCTTCGAGCGCATAATCGAAAACAGCTTTGATGCATTTCAAAACATATTTTCTGTGCGCCTCTGACTTATCGGCAAGGTTTCTATGCAACAGATCCCGAATCTCTTGAGTTGAAATCGAGTCTATCATTCGATCCTGCCACTCCGTCGTGTGAGCACGAAGAGTTTTTTCGCAAGCGTAGAGGGTCTTACTCATCAATCCGCGCTCTCGACCTGAAACGAGATATTTTTCTAAAACCTCATTCCAATTCGGGGTAATCGCCTTTTTGAGTTTACCCTCGACTTCAATCACGAGTTGATTAAAGACACGCTGGGCCTCGCCTTTGGATTTGATTCCTCGGCGAGATGCCTTGAATGGCACCCGGGTAATGGCGTGCCGTTTGTGGTACGAAACGACAAAAGTGCCGTCCGTATTTTTTTTAATTCCCATAAGTGCCTCCTCTGGGGTTAGCCAGAAGAAGCCTTGTAAGATCACTTTCTCGGTAGCGGTTCCTTCGCCCAAACTTGTAATGTGGAATCTTTCCATTGCTGGTTAGATTCAACAAACACTTGGGACTGATTTTAAGAAAGGCCGCCGCCTCGATCGTGGTTAACCATTTTTCCTGCGTTGAGTATGTCAAAGAGCATTGCTGTGGATTCAAATGATCTTGAATGATCTCACCACAACTTGTTGAAGGTGTTTTTAGCACACTTCCATCTTTTTGAACATGACACATTTTCTTTTCGAGAGTTTTCATTTAAATCACCTGCTTCTAAATTCATTCCCGACACTCTTGGCACGGCGGATTTCCCAATCTTTGCGCCGAGCAATCGCCCCTTTTTCTTAATTCTTTTTTTTCTTCTATATTTTTCACATATATAGAAAATCGAAGTGCCAAGAGTGTCACCATTTAGCTCCGCCATTTCGCTAATCCAAGAATGACGGAACCTCGTACCCAATAGACTCTTCGATCCATGAGAGCTGATCCCAGACTCTTGATCGCCCACCATCCTCTTGCCTTAAGGCATTTTTAGAGAGAACAACTGCAGGGAATATTTTTTGAACTTCCCTTGCAAATGGCTGTTCACCAAGTGGACGGTATCCGCGCTCCTTTGCCCATCTCGAATAGCCCAAGTATAAAAGACTTGAAGAGATAGATCTGCCCGCCTTTGATGTGCAGTTTTCTGCGAGAAAGGTCGCCGCAGGATTTGACTCCCTTTTGTAGTCATCCTTCATATCCGTCGAGGATTTTGGAACTTCAAAATGTCCCCTTTTTTCCAAACGGATTAACCCAGCAAGTGCCCAATTGAATATCCCTGGCAATTCACCAGAGGCCTCCCACCACGATTGATTCGTGAGTTTTTTGTCCTGCATTTTCGGATCAAGAATTTGAACATTGAAGGGAATCGGGATCATTCTTCGCCAAAGGCCATTACTCCGATCTCTAAACTTTGGTAAAACATTGCAAGCTATTGTCAATCTTGCCGTCGCCGGTGCGATAAACGGATCTTTATTTTTCCGCTCGATGGTCATCACGCCACCTGTGACAAAGTTTTTAAGAATACCTTCTGCAGCCTTATCCATTTCACTGATCTCTTCGATAATATTTGCAAACTTACCAATAGTTGCAGCCAGAGGGAAGGTTCTCCGCGCATCAAATTGTTCAAGTCCCACTGCAGAGACATTGTCCAAACCCAACATAGTCCTGAGAACTACGCAGACAACGGATTTTCCATTTGCACCATCACCGTGAAAGATTACGAATTTCTGCTGACTCGTTTCTAAAATAAGGTTGTAGCCAAACCACTCTTGTAAAAAATCCTGACAGTCACTTTCTGGAACCATTTCATCAAGAAACTTTTTCCAGATCGGGAAGGCCGCTTTTGCCTCAAACGGAAACGGGAGACGACTCAGTGAAAAAAAATCCGGGGTGTGCTTCAACATCTTTATGCTCACCCGACCATCACTCTTATTCAGTTCGAGAATTCCATTCGCAAGTGATATATGCCTGACCCCAAGAGCAACGGGCACCCCTTTTAAAAATGAAGAAAATCCGACCGAAGTGGGAATGGTAATGAATCCCCTCAAGTTAGCCATAATATTGTTTGCAGCCGAAATTCCGGATCGCTTTTGGGTTTCCGGCATAGACTGTAAAAAGTTAATTACATCGGCCTGAATATCGCACTCGGGTAGAACCTCATATCGTCCATCCTTATAAATGTAAAAATCTTCCTGGTAAGACCGAAGATACAAGCCATCCTCTCTTTCAAAATTTCTACTCGCAACGTAGGCTCTCGCAAGCTCATAGAAGCTCATATTTTTTTGCTTATTCACAAAAAACGTACTGAATGGCTCAGTAAGGTGTCGTTCCTTTTGGCGCGCAAACATGTCGCCTACTAGTTCAGGATCTTCGCCGGAGCGGATACAATACTCTTTTGCAAGCACCAGAATCTCTTCGTGAGAAATATTGCAACCGAGTCCCTCTCGCATCAGCAAAAGCAGAGTACAATTTCGTCCTCCTAGTCGATTTTGGGCACCGGCCTCCACCGGAAGATCCTGGCACCACGCCTTAAAACCCCCTTCGATGACACCCGAATGCCCCACCCGCATCGTGAGGCTCTGTCTTTGTTTCTCTACCTTCAGTTCACTTTTTGAATACAGATAAGCTGACGTAACTTCACTCGAAGAATAATAAATACCTGAAACTGATTTTATCATAACAAGAAACGGATCATTTGGGTCTTTCAGATGAAAGAACCCCGGCATTCTCATCACCCTCGGAAGATCACAAATTTTTGGATCTGATTTTAAATGCTGACTCAGACCTCTTTGTGCGTCTGGAAATCCAGAAAGGTCCATGCGGTCTGTCAGCACCCAGTAGGCTTGATCTCCCCGCTTTGATTTAACTACGAGCGTAGGTTCGAGTTGAAGAACAGGGAGTTCACCATCGTCCTTGTCACAAAACAAAGCTCGAACCGAAGCTATATTTTCAGCTCTTCTTCCTTTACCGTCAGTCTTATTGACCGTGACGAAAACTCCCGCACCTTGAGCGTTTAGGTCCGCAAGAATCCCCTTGCATCTTTCAAACGGTCCACTAAATACGTTCGTCAATTTTCGTCGTCGAATAGGTAGATCTTTTTTTTCCGCGTTACTTAACTTGTTCATCCTCTCCTTATCAAAGGTTTCATCCAAGAATGTTTGAAAGGTGAAGCTTGCTCCGTGGTCTTTTTCAAGCGTCTCCAAAAATCGCTGTGCGATATCGAAGCGAATACTATTTTTAATTAACTCTTTGTTCATTTTAAACTCCTTTTGCTTTCTTTTTAGCAATTACTTTGGCTATTTTTTTGATTTCAGTTTTATTGAGGCTTAGGTATCCACACTCAAACATGCTGATCCTGGTTCGACTTACCCCACTGATCTGTGCGAGCTTCATTTGGGATACTTCGAGCTTTTTTCTTATATTTTTGAATGTTTTCAGTTTCATAACGTTCCTTTGTTGCGGCTGATGCTGATAACCAGAATTCGCCACGCATATTTTTATGCATCAATCGACGTTTATGTTCTAATAGGATGTAAATGACGAAAAAAACTAAAAACCCACAATCTCGTCCTAGGAAAACATGTCGGAACCTGGATGAAGAGTTTAAGATTTGGAGCAATTTTTTATTCAGGTGTCGAAAACATACGGATGAAAAACTCACACCACTACTTCCGGAACAGTTTATTGTGGAATATCGCACAAACTTAAAAAAATTTGAAAAAATGAGAATGGCCGTGCGTCGGCTTGAGTATGTACTTAAGGCACAAATTCCTTCGCCGTCGAATGAAGAAGTGTTTGAGCCAATAGATTTAATCAGCCGAAAAACCACAGAATACTTTCACTTGATGAAAGACCATTTTGGGAAACTGATGCTATTGGTAATTATATTTGGGTTAACGATTCATTTATTAAAAAGACAGGATTCTCATTGGATTTTTTAAAAAATGACGGATGGATATCAATGGTAAAAGAAAATGAGCGTCATAGAGTTCGTGAAAGTTGGACAGAGTGTATAGACGATAAACGTGGATTTATATGTAATTTTACTATTAATAAAAATAATGGAACGCCAATTAAAGTAATTAGTATAGCATATCCAATTATATCTACAGAAGATAATAAGCTTATAGGATATATTGGTTTGTTAAATTTTGATGGTCATATTTCTGAAAAAGCTGAATTTTAAGAAAGGTTCTCGGAATTTGTCCGTAAAAATCGACGTTTCCAGACTAATCTTATAGGATAATAAATTACAGGCAAGAAAAAGGTTATTGATTTTTGTCATAAGGTG
>CAIKYX010000251.1 GCA_903831745.1 Oligoflexia bacterium | reverse complement strand
GCCCGCATCTTCGAGCCGTTCTTCACCACCAAAGAAGTCGGCAAGGGCACGGGTTTAGGTTTGAGCATCTCGAGTGGTATCATCAAATCACATCAAGGCTCGCTTGAAATCGATTCAAGCCAGAAGAACACTTGCTTTGTGATTAAGTTACCGAAGAAGCATGTTACCTAAAAATGAAAATTAATTCCGAAAGTGGTTTGAAAGTCATTCTGTTTCAAATTCGATGTGCTATTCAGGATGTAAGTGCTTTCGACCAAGAACGATAGTTTCTTGCTCAAATAGAACTCGAGACCCAAGCCGCCATACGGCCTGACATACCAACGATCACCGAGCGTAGTGACGACACCTGATGCATCCCATACGGACTTCAGCTTGGTGTCTTGGGCTCCGCCACGAATAATCAGATCAAATCGCTGGCTGAGCATGCGTGTCGTACGTAATCCTAAACGAAAAAGTTGATACGTCAGTTTTACGGTTTCTGTCGGTGCGGTAAAACTTTGTGAGCCACTTCCTTGCGCATACTCGGCTTCGACAGCGAGCTTCGAAGTACCCACCACGATCCGCCCACCATAAACCAAGAGGCCACTGACCGACAAACTGGTAGACGCCTGATGAAGGGATTGATAACTGGCAATCGGTTCGATCATGATGCGGGCTTCGGCACGCTTTGCCCCTAAAAAAACCGACGAGAATACACATAAAAGAGCGAGAATCTTCATTCTATTCATTATAGGCAGAGTGCTTTTCAGCAGCAACTTATTTAGTTGACTTAATCCACTAAATGTATGTAATGTCGCTTCATGAAAAAGGCATGGGGCCTGGCCCTGTCAGTTTATTTACTCCTTGCCTCCGGATGCGCCCGCATCGACGATTCGCCTGCTACGTCACAGATCATCATCTCCACTGACGTAGACGGCAATACTGGCCCGGATTCGCCCTCTTGCAAGGAGTTCATCCAAAAGCTCCCGTCTGATTATTTTCATGACTTTGTATGGGTTTCAGAAAATCCCAATGATTCTGATAGCCCGAAGATTCAGATCTTTTATTATGGAAACAAGAATACGAGTCAAACTCCTGTCGTATTTTTTAATGGTGGCCCCACATCCAACAGCCGGGGTGATTTTCAGGTCCTCAGAAAGACCCAATTAGAACATTCTGAATACGCAGCAATTCCTTTTGTCTTTATCGATCAGCGCGGTACGGGTTGCTCGACTCCGTTTCCTAGAATTACAGGATTAGCAGAATTACCAAGACTTGCACTCTACGGATCAGAGGGAATCGTTTCTGATGCAGAAGTGATTCGGAAGAAACTTTTAGGCAATCGCCCGTGGAAGATTTTTGGCCAAAGCTACGGAGGAATGATCGTTCATCGCTATGTAACCCAGGCACCGGAATCGGTCGAGTCGGCAAGCTCGCATGGATTCGCGCTGACGAAGGATGCACTCGCCACCCTGACCGCGCGCATCGCCTCGCAAAAAAGAGTCGTGCAATCTTATCTGGCCAAATAGCCCGGAGTCGAAAAAATTCTGGAATGGTTGCACCAAAACTTGAACCCCTGCACTTGCTTTGCTCCGACTCAG
>CAIKYX010000250.1 GCA_903831745.1 Oligoflexia bacterium | reverse complement strand
GTCAAGCGCGGCAAGTTAGACCACGACGGCGACAACACGACACCGATTCACCTCCAGCTCGGGAAGTCAGACGCTAAAGATGGCAACCTGAATATCAGCCTTCAAGAAGATGCCCAATAATTCAGGTGATTGAGCATTGATTCCGTCAATCTTTTGATGAAAATCAATTGTAACTCTTTAGAGATTTTCCGGAAGTTTGGTTATACAATGATAGAAAGGGCGGATTAAGCTTTCTATGACTGTAGAAAATCTTGCGATATTAACCATCGGACTCGAGCCGGAAGTTCAGAAGATCATCGAAGATCTTTTAGCGAACACCAAGGTTACCGCTATTCCGATGGATATCGAAAAACTCATGGGCGACCTCGAGGTCAGTCCTTGCCTCGTCATTTCGGGTTATCCGAAAGAAGGCGTATCCGTCATCGAGCTTGCCCAGATGCTTCGCATGCAATACCAAGGGCTTCCGATCTTCCTTTGTTGCCAGTCGCGTGAAGGGTTCGAGCGAAAGGCTTTTATTAAAAATGGTTTTACTGATGCGTTCTTGTTGCCCATGGACACGATGAATCTCAGAGGGGCGCTCAGCGATACCCTTGCCAAAGTATCGAATGGTGCTATTCGCGTGTTTAGGCCGGTTAAGATCATCGACGTCGAACCGGGCGCCAAACTCGATTTCGATGTCAGTGTCTACCTTTCTGCCAATCAAAAATACGTAAAAGTATCGAATGCCGGCGACGAGCTCGATGGCGACCGTGCGAGCCGTATGAAAAAGGCCAACGTCAATAACGTTTTCGTACCTGCAGAGCAGATGCCGAAATTCTATCAATATTCGGCCCAGCGGCTAAAAAGCATAGGTAAGTCTGGAAAACTGAGTGTTACCGAAAAGAAAGAAAAACTTACCGAAGCAGTCCGCGATTTGATCAGTAATTTGTTTACGAACGAGGCCGTGGGTTTCGAATCGGGGCAGGACTTGATGAAAGATTGTAGCGAAATTGTGAAGAGCTACATCATTGATGATGCTGAGAACGAATGGTACGCCCGCATGCAGCAAGTATTGGGCGAGCGCGAGGGCACGTATTCGCATGCGAGTAACGTATCGACTTTTGCCGCTTTGTTCTCGATGGGGCTCGCAGTGGGAAAGCCCGAAGATCTGGCATTGGCAGGGTTACTTCATGACATTGGAATCGCAGAATTGCCTGCCGAACTACAATTTAAACCTTACGAAGAAATGAACCCGGACGAAAAAAAGCTTTATCATAAGCACCCGGAGATGTCGATTAACCTCGTTCGTCGCCGTAAGATCGTGGTGCCTGAAATTGTCTCAAAAATGATTCTGCAGCATCACGAGCTTTTTAATGGTGAAGGTTTTCCGAATGGCTACTTTGGCGACCGGATTTGCAAAGAAGCCCAGGTGCTGGCGCTTGCTGATAAATTCGACGAGTTAACCGCGCTGAAAGATGGAAAGCCGACGATGACTCCGTCTCAGGCAGTGGCATTCTTGCGAAGCGAGCAAGCAAAAGATCCCTCGAAAATTCATTATAATCCAGAGCTGTTAAAAAAATTGATTTCATTGTTTCCTGTAGGCAGTTAAACGAAGTAAAGTTTTTAAACATAGAAAGGGCGCTCAACATGCAATTTAAGAATTTGTTTTTTGTTTTGGTATTGGCAAGCGCTTCGGTATTTTCACAATTTTCTTCTGCTGAAGAAACCACAAAAGACGTATTCATGAAGGGCAAGAACGCCAAAGGTGTTTCGGTAGAGTTCGATTGTAATTCGAAAGACGCCAAATCACCTTACTGTTTGCTTCAAATAGTTGATTCTGATCACCAAGTCATTTGTTATGGACTGGTTTCAAACGAAAAAGTCGTCAATCCGTCGATCTCTTGTGTTCCTATTAAAAAGTAGATTTTAGGAGTCAATGCTAACTGGCCCACTTGCATGCTGATTTTGGGTTAATATCTGATTGTGATAAACGACATAGATCCATAGATGGTCGGTGAGGCCCTTTATGGTTTTGGTCGTGCACCACGTCTTTCTAATTAATCGATTTATGTTTGCCCTGAGCATCGCGCAGGTATGATTCAATGAAAAGATCGGATCATATTTTAGCTTCTTAAGCTCCCCTTGGCCGGTAATTGCACCTCGGCCTCCTTTAATCTGAACATGGGTCGCTTTTGGGTGGTGCCTCTTTAAGTATTTTGGGTAGTGGGGGTTCTCGTCTGAGGTAAAGACAGCTTCCGTATGCACATGGGGTTTAAGTTCCTTCATCATTAAGTTCCAGCCCATTGATCTCCTGTCTTTTCGAAAGCCATATTTTTCGAAGGCCTTTTTTGTAAGCAAGCCCCGTGCAGGCATTTGACTTACTTTAAAGTTAAGAATCTTTCTATGATTTGCTTCTACCGCAAGCGCTACGCTTACTGGTTTGCATTTTGTGTGCTCAGATGTTTCAAGATCATCGAATTGCAGCGATAGTATGGGGTTTTTAGCATATTGTGACTTCATCCAGGAGATATGTTCGAGCTCAGATTGTCGTGCGAGAAATCTAAAATGCCTGACAATGGTTTTCCGGTTTACCCCAATGATGATTGCTGCCCGTCTTTGAGAAACCTCCGAGCAAATCAGCTTTCTTAGTAACGGGTTGATACGCCTTTTTTTCTGACGAATCCGGGGATCAATGGTCGCTGCTGAAAAATGAAGGTTGCAACTACCACAATGATAACGGCGAATCCTTCTGCTATCAGAAGTTCTGAAGTAACTTCCGTTGCGGACGATTGATCCATCATTCGGACTGTTTGAGAGAGACTTTTTGCATTTTAGGCTTGGGCAGTTGATTTTCATAGGCCCTAAGCATTCAAAATGTGTTCCAAAGTAGGCAATTTTTGATGAAAGTAATGGGTGTGATCAGCAGGGTGGGGGGCCAGTTAGG
>CAIKYX010000249.1 GCA_903831745.1 Oligoflexia bacterium | reverse complement strand
TTTTTGTCAATCGAATTGTCGTAGACACACAACATCATTCTCCAACCTCCCCCTCAACCGCTTTTTCATTTCTATGAATATCATAGAAAAAATGACGCTGGCACGGCCAGTGCACAATTCCCAACCCGAGAATGAGTCATTTACCAAAAACAATAACGCCAAAAGCGTGAAGGAGAGAAACATGTACCCATCAACACAAACGTCCGGATTAGCGATCCCCACTCGTCACTGGCCACTGCACTTCACAAAAATAGCGGGATTCTGCGTGCTTTTGCATCTTTTCGGATGCGGAAGCTCGAACTCCACCAGAAACACGCAGGGCGCCGCCGCTGACTCGACACCTGCCCCGACGACAGCAATTCCGCCAAAACTGATCAAGACTTTGAAAACTCAAGTGCCCGAAGGAATCGTAAATCTGGACATCTACACCGGATCACTTCCAACAATTCACGGAATCGCGGAAGGAAATTTTCAATACACCATTACCAAAACCACCCACGACAGCCATGGTCCGAACCCGGAAGTCTCGCTTTCAAAGCCAACAGTGGTCTATGCCGGAAACCCTGATCAGGACGGCCTTCACTTCATGACTCTAACCAGCACAGAGAATGCAGAAATCATCGTAAAAAAAGCACTTCACGCACCCATATCGGTGACGGTGACCACTGGTAGCATTACGTATTGTCCTGAATACGCCATCTCTCCGACTGCATCCACCCACAAACCACAAGGTGGTATGTTTGAATGCCCTTATACCAGCCCACTCGCCTGCACTCTTGCCTTCGCTTCGGGCGAAAAACATTCCTATTGCAATGACCACGAAGCTGGCCCCATCAAATGTTCTCACTCCAGCATGATTGCCGGGCGAACCATCTTTACAGGAATTGAATCGGATTTAGCCAACGACAAAGACCTGCACTGTGTGGCCGCTCCGACCACTCACTACATCCTGCAGACTTTTCAAAATACAGAGGAAGTGACTTCGGCCCAGGTGAGCTTTGCAGAAAAAGGTAAAGCCCTCCTCGAAACCACCTTTGGACCGGTCCTCGACAAAGAAGGGCGCACGATCAAGATCAGCGATGCCGTATGGATGTTCGACGTTCCTGCACCGAAATTTGAAGAATAACCACAACGTTCCTCCCCAAAACAAAAACCCCCGTGAGAAAGGATTCGCACGGGGGTTTTTGAATTTTAATATTGGCTTAAAAAACTAAAGACCGATTCTAGTCGTAATGACTAGGAATACATTCGCGAATGATTTCTTCCGGCTGCTTTACTCGTTCATGTTGAACCGGTGCCGGATTTTCTGCGTAAATACGCTCAATCTCGCCCAATCCAACGACAACGGAACACTCCTCGAAAGATGCATAGTGAGCATCCTTTTGGCCTCGTCGATTATCATATGCATGATAAACGACATCGTCGTAAACATGTCCCTTGGGATCCCATTTGTTTTGAATCGACTGTCTCAGGGTAAAATCTAAAATAACGCAAGGGTTGTGATTTACGGTGATGTTCGCGCAAGCATCGAATGCTTTCTGGGCAGCATCTTGAGAAGGTGCCTTCTTTAAAACAGTGCCCGTAGTCGTATTCTTAGGATTCTCAGCCGATTGAATTCCGGCATATCCAGTGTGAGTCATTATACAACGAACAATGGGTGTAGCACCGACAGAGAACGAACAGAAGAAACCAGCAACCAAAACCAGCACACCCGGCAACGCTCGGGTTATCCCAGCCGTGGTCGGTGTTTTCGTTTTAATCTTGGTATGCACATGACGTGTTTTCATTTTCAATTCCTTTGGGCAAAGCCCGATCGTGATTATTTAATTTTTGAGATTAGATTGGGACATGAGCTTAGAAACAAGGCTCGTGACGTCCAGTTTCAGGATTCCAGCACGCCGGAACAGGGGGATTGGCGTTTACCTGAGTGAGGCAAGGTCCGCCTTCGCAAGCTTCGGCCGGTGCCGACTTCAATGAGATATCCTGGAGGGTCACTTGCTGAACCGCTGCAATAGATTTCGTCGCATACTCTGCGTGACTCTCATTCATCGACCCAAAACCGAATGCAACCAAAACCAGCACACCCGGCAACGCGCGGGTTATCCCAGCCGTGGTCGATGTTTTCGTTTTAATCTTGGTATGCACATGACGTGTTTTCATATTCAGCTCCTTTGGGCTTTTGCCCGGTTTTGTTTGAACGGACACTTTTTTTACGTCCAAAGTTTTCTATCTGCAACATTTATATTTAGTTAAAGCGTAAATATCCCATTAGAAGAAGTTCTAAAATCGAAACCGTTGTGTGTCGAAAAGCCTCATAAAACAAGCTACTTTCCTGCGCGAAATTATTTGCTCAACGAAGGGTATTTTATTCATTGTGATCAGTTTTTATTTTAAACACGTGTTGCAAATAAGAACGGGTGTTCACTGAGCTCTCAAGAATTTAAAAAGAAAATCTTTCAATAACAAATAGATATTAATTCAAATGAAACGATTGCAAATTGAGTCGGCCTTCATTTTCTACTGACGCAAACCTGACTGGTCGTGGACATTTTTGGCCACAATCGCCTAGGAGTGAAATATTCCACTCACTTTTAAAACACTAACAGTTGATCAGTTTCGACCTGAGATGATTTGAGCGGCCTCGTAAGGCGCAATCTCTTTTTTGAGCAGCTTCTCGAGCACTTCCTTGCCTCCGGCAGTGGTAAAGATCTCTTCTAACGAAGTTTTCAGCTCTTCAGTCAGGATATCGACCATCTCTTCGCGCAAGAAAGCCTTGGTCTTTTCGTCGCGCTTTCCGCTTTTCGTCAAGTGCTCCTGGTGCTTTTGAATAAACTCCATCAGCTCGAGAATACCGACGTCACGCGAAGCTTCCGTTTTACACACTGGAATCATCCAGGAGTGCTCGTCGTGCGGATTTAACCCCACCATTTGCGTAAGCTCTCGGACCAATTTATCTGCTTCCGGGCGATCCGACTTATTCACGGCAAATACGTCGGCAATCTCCATCAATCCCGCCTTCATGACCTGAATCGAGTCTCCGCTTTCGGGAACCAGCACTACCAAGACGGTCTGTGCGAGCTTTAAGATATCAAGCTCCGTCTGCCCAACCCCTGCCGTCTCGACCAAAATGACGTCGAAATGAGTGGCATCGAGCGCGAGTACGACTTCCTTGGTCGAATGAGAAAGCCCGCCATGGCGACCTCGAGTGCCCAGACTTCGGATGTAAACACCCTCATCACCCGAATGGCGCTGCATGCGAATGCGGTCACCTAAAATAGCTCCACCCGAAAAAGGACTCGATGGATCGATCGCCACCACCGCTACCTTTTTGTCTTGGGCACGCAAATGAGTGATCAAACGATCTACGGCAGTCGACTTACCGGCTCCCGGAGGCCCCGTGATTCCCCAAATCTGGGCTTTTCCGGTATCTGGATAAAGGAGCTCTACAATTTTCTTAGTCTCTTGGTTGCGGTATTCGATGCGCGAAATCAGGCGCGCTAAACACGCGCGATCGCCCTTTTGCGCCTGCTCTATCAATTTTTTTGGGTCCTGCGGAATCGTAGCCATGGTTATTTCTGGTCGATCTTTTTAGCAATCACCACCGAATAGGTAAAGAAATCGCGAGGGCCGAAATAATATTCATCGATCTGAAATCCAGCCGCTTTGAGCATCTGCTCTGCATGGGCTCTTGACTTTAAACGGCACACTTCGTCCGGATGAAATTGAATATCGGGATTGCGGAAAACTTTCGCAAAAATGATTTTAAGCGCCTTAAAAAACAGCACACTCAGACCGAATTCAGGCGGCCAGAAAAGCACGAGTTTTCCGGTAGGTGTCGTCACCCGGTAAAACTCTTTTAAGATGCGGGAAATATCATCCTCGTAAAAATGTTCCATGACTCCGAGGTTATAAACCCCGTCCATTGAGCCGTCCGCAAGCGGAATACTGAAAATACTTCCTTGAATGGTCTTGGCGTCCTGACCGTTCTCGCGCTTGTAAATCTCGAGCGCATTCGGCGAAATATCGAGCGCGGTGATTTGTATGTGTTTTCGAATATTCGAGTCGACCTGGCCGCTGCCACATCCGGCATGAAGCACCTGCGCGCCCGACTTAAAATGCTTGCGAATGAAATGATTCAGGCTTGGACGAATCAGCACACGTCGATAAATCTCGGCGATGACATCATAAAGAATGCGGGTCTTTTTAGATGACCAGTAATGATCCCAGGCTTTTTTTGTTTCGACATCATTGGTCTGGGTAGCACTCATAAGGATTCTCCGGGAGACTGTTTGGGGTGAGACGGCAGAAACTCGCGCTTGCGAAGTTTACCTTCAAAAAACACCACTAATAACATTTTCAAACTTCCAAAAATATCAGAAACCTGCATTTTGGAACTTCCATAAGTTCTGGGTGGCAATGCGATCGGCACTTCCTTGATCTTGAACGAATTCGAATAAAGCAGGTACAAACTTTCGAAAAAGAAAGAGTAGCTATCCGAGCGAACTGCCTGAAACAAGGCTTGGGGAATGATATCGAGACGATAAGCGCGGAACGCTCCGGTCGCATCCTGCTTGATTCCCAGCATGAATGTGGTCAGGATGTTTCCGATTCGAGTCAGCACTTTTCTAGAGAAGTTCCAGCCCTCTAAACTATCTTTCTGCAAATAGCGCGATCCGACCACCACATGACATTCGGAAATCGAGCCCAACAGTTTTGGAATATCGCTCGGTGAATGTGTCAGATCGGCATCCATCGTGATCAGGGTTTGATAGCCCTGCTGGTAGGCCCAGGCAATTCCAACCTTATGGGCATTGCCAATTCCTGCTTTACCGGCCTGATGAACGACTTTGACCTCTGGATTTTTTCGGGCGATTTCGTCGAGTACTTGCCCGGTACCGTCGGGTGAGTTGTCGTCTACAAATAAAATATCGATCGGTAGATTCAATTCCTTGATACCGGCGAACAACCAACCTACATTGTCTTTTTCATTGTAGGTGGGAACAAAAATGAGCGGGCGGTTTTTCTGAATCGTATTCGCCATGGCGTTATTTCCGGACAATTTGGACTCCTTCGGAGACAAGTAAAATTTCTATTAACTTATCAAAACTTGTCTTCGGCGTCCAGCCCGTCAACGAACGCAATTTCGAGAAATCTCCGAGTCTTGAGGGCAAAACTCGCTGTAAAAGCAAGGGGTCTTCATCTACAAACTTGCTGTAATCGAGGCCAGCCTTCGAAAAAGCCAATTCTACAAATTGCCTCACCGAATGAAGTTCGCCCGACGATATGACAAAATCATCTGCTGTTTCGTGCTTGAGAATCAGGGTCATCGCTTCGACGTAATCGCGAGCGTAACCCCAGTCGACTTGAGCCGACAAGCTGCCCAGCTTGAGTCTCTCGCTCGAACCCTTTTGAATGGCTAAAACGGCCAATACAATTTTTTTTGTAAGAAATTTGGGCGCTCTGAACTCTGATTCATGATTGAAGAGGATTCCAGACGAGGCAAAAAGTCCGTAGCGCTCGCGGTAATAACGGCAAACATTCATTCCGGCTGCTTTGGTGATTCCATAGGGCGAATCCGGATCGCGCGGGGTCGACTCACTGAGCTTTCCAGAAGCCCCACCGAAAACCAGTGAAGACGAGGCGTAAAAAAAGCGCGTTTCTGGGCAAATTTGGCGAATGTTTTCTAGGATGAGAGTGGGTGCAGTGAGATGCGTTTTAATACTTTGATCCCACAAGGTCACTTCTGAATCTATTTTTTGATCGGACGAATGGTGAAAAGCTGCCAGATAGTAAACCTGAGACGGTTGGTGCGTCTTCAGCAATTCGGCGATCGAATCAGAATGACAAAGGTCGACACCAGAGCTGCGCGAGATACCGACAACCTCAATTCCCTGCTTTTGCAATAATTCCGTCAGACAGCGGCCATCCTGACCGTTGCTTCCGAAAATCATCACTTGGGTCATAGAAATTGTTTCCGCGCACTTTCAAATGCCGGATCTACCGGAATGATATTGAACTCAGGAAGTGGAAAAATGAACTTTCCGCCGCTCTTTTGAAAATCGGTTTCGCGATTCAGAATTCCTGCCCGAAAATGCCATGGAAGCACGAAGAAATAATCAGGCTTCATTCGCTTGGCAGCCGCTTCGGATACAATCGGAATCAATGATCCAGGCGTAAAGGAACCGAATTTGTCTTCATTTACTTCGGCAATACAGGGCATTTCTGCACCGGTAATTCCGCAGTACTGAAGGAGCACGTTTCCTTTGGTCGAGGCACCATAGCCCAATACGCGTTTGCGCTCGTCATGAGCCCAATCGAAGAATTTTCGCACGAACACTTTATGTTCTTGAACTCGCTTCGAGAACTTTTCGAAGGTAGCCATCGAATAGAGCCCTGTTTTCTCTTCTTCGTTTAAAATGGTCTCAACCGTCTTGATGTCTTGAGGAAGCTTCGAATCTTTTTTGGCTGCGACGACCGAAAAACTTCCGCCGTTGACGTCATTGAACTCGATTTGAAGGATCTTAAGCCCCGCAAGCTCGGCCATTTGGTGAATCTGTTTTACACCGTAATATTCGAGGTGCTCATGGCAGATAGTGTCGTACGAATTCGTATCGATCATGGCCTTAAGGTAACTTTGCTCGAACACCCAAATGCCATCCGGATGAAGAATGCTTTCGATATCTTTCATGAAACTGACCGGGTCTTCGAGGTCGTAAAACATGGCAATCGAAGTAATGACCTTGGCCTTGTCTTTCTTACAATGCTTTCGAACGAGCTCGCCTGAGAAGAAATCAGGAATCAACCGTACGTCTGAGGGATAATAAGCTTTAAATTTTGCTCCCGTAGGGTCGATGCCGACAAACTCGAGGTTACGATCAGGATAAGCCCGCAAGGTCGTGCCATCATTGCTACCGATATCGATGACCAGATCGCCATCCGTCAGATCGACAATTTGAAGGATCTTTTGAACTTTTTGATTTAAATGGCGAACCATTGAACCATTCAGGCCCGAACGGTATCCGTAATTGTGGCCGTACAACTGGTCGAGCGCAAAATTGTGCCCCATTTGAACGAGATCGCACTTCTGACATTTGACCAATTCGAGCGGTCCGATCGGCACTTCCATTTTGTCATCTTTCGGAAAAATTCCGGTAAAGCTCTGGTCGCCCAGAGACAAAAGGGGAATAAGAGATGCATTTTTACAGAGTCTGCAGTGCGTGGTTTTCTTAAAGTGCATGAAATAGCATTACCTAACGGGTTTGCTTGAGTCAAACGAGAACTCAAAAGAAACGGGCTCATCTCATTGCCACTGATCGCTCTTTAAAGACCCTAATTATAGTGATAAGTTTTTTTTCATGCACCAAGTCTCATTAGTGAATACGATCTATCAGAAATCCAAGGAGTGGGTCATTCAATACCCTTGGTTTACAACTGGTCTTATTTTCACTTTCGTTTTTTTGATCTCTTTATGGCCAGTGCTTTCCATGACTTGTATGCCGATGTGGGATGCATCCGATCTACATTATCCCAACTATACCTATATTTTTGATTCATTTCGTGAAGGTCGAATCCCGTTCTGGGATCCTTACACTAAAAGTGGGGGGCCGTTTCATGCAGAGCCTTATCAACCTATTCTTAACCCGTTCATCTATCTTCTTACCCTTTTCCCAATCAGTACCTACCTGGGGTTCATCCTATTTTGCTTTGCCCATTGGTGGATAGCTGGAGCCGGTATGATCTGGCTAAGCAAGGCCTTTGGAAGCTCACCATCGGGTGCGCTAGTTGCAGCGATTAGTTTTTGCTTTTCAGGGTTCTTTGTAGGACATGCTTCACACATTCCATTCATAGTCACCATCGCCTGGGTACCTTGGATTTTTGGACTTGCGAGTCTTGGTATTTCGCGCAAAAATTTTGCTTATTTCTTGCTTGCTGGCTCTGCATTAGCCATGTCCGCTTTGGGTGGCTACCCCCCTTTTATCGCTTTTTCCGGACTAGCATTGGGGCTTTGGTTAGTCTTACGCCATCCACAAGAATGGCGTCGCATCTTGATTGGACTGACCATTTCAGGTTTAATCCTTGTCGTGGTTGCGCTCCCATCCCTTCATGCATTTTTAACTGAAGGGGTGGGCCATACCAGTCGCGACAAAGCGATGCCACCACTCCTCGCTAATTTTGGGCACCCCTTTGCCCCTACAGCTGCATTTTCTCTGATTTTCCCCTTTGCCGCTTTTATGACTAGAGGCACTTATGATGCTGATATTACCATGGCAGATGCTTATTGTGGCATCTTGGCATTTCCGTTCATCTTTTACTGGTGGTTTAAAGGAAGTCAGAAAAAGCCAATCTGGTGGCTGATTTTTGTGCTTTTCATGTTTGTCGTATCACTCGGCGGACGAGCCGGTCTGAGAACACTACTCTATTATGTTTTTCCACCCCTGCAATTTATCCGCTTTAGTAGTCAATTTCGAGCTTTTTGGATTTTTGCACTCAGTCTAGCTGCGGGCCTGGGTTTTTCTTGTTTTTCTGATGATCTGATCAAAAAGCGTGACCTGACTTTAACTTGGCTCAAAGTCTTTTTAACAAAATATCTAATATTTATCGCGTTAGTGGCTGTAGGTCTGATTGTATTTCAAATAATCCATAAGGGAAATATCTTCCTTTTTGCAAGTTTTTTACCAGCTGGCATCATTCTACCTTTAGTTTTTTATACCTTAAAGTCCTCAAAAAACATCACTCTCGCACTTTTATCTTTAATCATTGTCGATATGGTGGCGCATGTTCACATCAACCATGGATCAATCTGGGACACGGGCAACCCTTTGCTGGAAATAGCCAAACTGCATCAAGAACGAACACTGAACCTGGGGGAACCGGGTGCCCGAAAGGAGGCAAAGGACATAAAACATTCATCCGCTATTCAGGTTAAAAAGGAAGCGAATGTTTGGGGATTCACTGCGATGATCAACGACGATTATAATAATTTATCTACCAGTGCTTATGCATCTATTCTGACTTCGCCTCACCGTTTTTGGCTGAGCCCAAGTATACGTAATAATATAAACCGCGCTGATGAACTTAAAATTCTTTCAAAAATAAGCATTAACGATCCTGTGCCCGTGTTTTTCGAGCCAAAAACAGAAGACCTGAAAGAACAGGAAGTAGTCCAGGGATCCTTTGGAGAAGTACAAACACTTCTCTTTTCGCCAGAAAGAATTGAGCTCAACGTGATTGTACCCGGAAAAAATGATGTTGCACTCGTAAGCACTGAACGTTGGGGCAATAGCTGGAAGGCACAAGTTGATGGCGCCTACACCCCCGTCTACACTGCAAACGTCCTCTTCCGAGGACTCATCATGAAGCCTGGTCGCCATGTGGTGATCTGGACGTACGAACCTCCCTACTGGAAGTTTCTCGCCGCAATCGCTGAAATTGTGCTTTTTGGTTCATTGTTACTTGGACTATTCTTAATCCGTTTTACCAAATCAAAAACACAATCACTCACTACAGTTGGACTGATCTGACGGCAAGTGAGGACGATAGTTGAACATCCAGCCTTCCGGTGAAAATAAAACCACAACCTCTCTGGGACATCCAGTGAGCCTGGATCGTTCTAACTTGGCACTGACTTCTTTCCAACCATCATTCTTGGGATAGGCACTTACCTTTAATGGATTCGTCAGGACAAAGTAAATCAAGACAAACACGATGCCAGCAAGTCTCGAACGATTCGCGAAGTAAAAACTCCAAACCAAATAACCACACAAGGTACAAGAAAAAATCATCCTTGTCTCACCCCACGACATATTTGGAATAAAACCTTCAAAAGCAGAGACCCCTAAAGGACGAACCAACCACGTCAGTACTTGAGTCGAGAATAAACCCGCAATTGCCAGGTAGATAAATACGCGGTTCGTCTTCAGGCTTCGCCATAAATCTCGAAGTAAAGTTGATCCACATACCATGGCGACCATCCAGAATATCAGCATTGCATGTTTAAAAAGATTCTCGGTCATTCTCCAACCTACAATCGGTTCGAGCGCGAATGAAAACGTCAATGCAGCGAAAATTCCGCGCGCGAGTTTTTCGAAATCAACCAATAAGTGTGTTGAGTTAGTTCCACGAACTGCAAAAGTAGTCGCCAAACCCGCCAAAATGATTCCGATCATCATGAGGTCGCCTGCAATCGCCTTTATTTTGGGTTCTGCCTTAAATCTTAAGTAGGCACGGTAGAGAAACATAGGCAGAAAAACGAATATCTCTCCGGCTGAACCTGCAATCAATACCGTAAGGAGTCCATCTCGAAACTTGAACCGCTCGCCGATCGGCCGGAGCGCCTGAAACATAACGATCAAGGCAAGAATTCGGTGAGTATTGCACAAATTACCCAACATCTCGGGCGCACCCGGGATGACACAAAGACCGGCCGCGATGATGAGCCGGTTAAAATCGGATTTAATCAAATGGCGGTATTGGGGTGCTGCGATCATCGACATGACCCACGCGTAAACTGCGAAACAAACCCAAGTGACAATCGAAGGCAAAAGCGCGAGTGGAAAAAAAGAAACACAGGTCTGCATGACCAGGCGATTAAAGAGGTGAAAGTAGCCTTCGAATGGGCTGAGC
>CAIKYX010000248.1 GCA_903831745.1 Oligoflexia bacterium | reverse complement strand
TGGTTTCTGGTTTTAATGTCTATCCGAACGAAGTAGAAGACGTTCTCGTCATGCATCCAAAAATTCTCGAAGCTGCGGCGATCGGTGTTCCTGACGAAAAGAGCGGCGAAGCGGTTAAGATCTTCATCGTAAAGAAAGATACTTCATTAACTAAAGAAGAGGTCATGAAGCATTGCAAAGAAAACTTGACCGGGTACAAGCTTCCGAAGTATATCGAATTTCGTAGCGAACTCCCAAAAACCAATGTTGGCAAAATTTTAAGAAAAGATCTTCGTGATGAAGAGCTTAAGAAATCGGTTCATTAATCATCGTACATAAAGAGTAGGAATATATGGCAAAAATCAAAGTAGCAAACCCGGTAGTTGAACTCGACGGCGACGAGATGACCCGCATTATCTGGAAGTTCATCAAAGACAAGCTCATCACGCCGTACCTCGATCTCGAAATCAAATATTATGATCTCGGAATCGAAAATCGCGACAAGACCAATGATCAGGTAACGGTCGAGTCGGCAGAAGCGATCAAGAAGTACCATGTCGGCATCAAGTGCGCGACCATTACGCCAGACGAAGCCCGTGTAAAAGAATTCAATCTTAAACAGATGTGGAAATCGCCGAACGGCACCATTCGTAATATTCTTGATGGAACTGTGTTTCGTGAACCGATCGTTTGTAAAAACATTCCGCGCCTGGTTCCGAACTGGACTGCTCCCATCATCGTTGGCCGTCACGCGTTTGGTGATCAATACCGTGCGACCGATTCGGTCATCAAAGGAAAAGGCAAGTTAACGATGACGTTCACGCCAGAAGACGGAAGTGCGCCTCAGACTCACGAAGTCTACAACTTTAAGGGCGATGGTGTTGCTCTGTGTATGTACAACACCGACGAGTCGATTACCGGTTTTGCCGAGAGCTGCATGAACATGGCTCTCGAAAAAGGCTGGCCGCTTTACCTGTCGACCAAAAACACGATTCTTAAGAAATACGACGGTCGTTTTAAGGATATTTTCGAAGACACTTACCAGAAGAAATTCAAAGCCCTGTTTGAAGCAAAGAAAATTACTTACGAACACCGCTTGATCGACGACATGGTTGCATCTGCGCTGAAGTGGAACGGAAACTTTGTTTGGGCCTGTAAGAACTACGACGGTGACGTTCAATCAGACACCGTGGCGCAAGGTTTTGGTTCACTCGGCTTGATGACTTCAGTGCTTCTGACTCCAGACGGAAAAACGATGGAAGCCGAAGCGGCCCACGGAACGGTGACTCGTCACTACCGCATGCACCAACAAGGTAAACCAACGAGCACGAATCCAATCGCGTCGATCTATGCTTGGACGCGCGGTCTGGCTTTTCGCGGAAAACTCGACGACAACAAAGACCTGATTCGCTTTGCACATGCGCTCGAAGAAGTCTGCGTCAGCACCGTAGAAAGCGGCAAGATGACTAAAGATCTTGCCGTATGCATCTACGGCGAGAAAGTAACTTCAAGCCAGTATCTGACTACCGAAGCGTTTCTCGAGGCCATCAACGAGAATTTGGCGAAGAAGCTAAGCCAGTAGCCTTATTGCCAAGGTATGCACTTAGTAAAAATCTGATCCACCAGACGTTCTCTGAGGGCATCCGAGTTTTTGACTGCTAGTAATCCGAGGTAAGAATCTCCACGGGGAATTCTTCCGGTTTTATAGTAGTTAAAAACCATGTTCCAATAATAAGGAGAGATCTGCGCTGTTGGTCTGAAGGTGGCATTGATCGTCTCTTTGTTGCCAGTATTGCAGGCAATGCCCACATCTCTATCTACGGTGTACGTCATGAAAATATAATCACCGTCTTTGTCTGTCATTGATTTTGGCAGCTGAGGGCGCTGATACCATTTGGTGTGGTTCATGTAATCGTAGACTCTGGCATTTACCACCACATAGCAGTCATTTACCCGAAGTGTCTGTGTCACCGTGGTTTCGTCGGTATGCTCAAAATCAACATCCAGTGACCACATCTGAAAAAACGATTTCAGGTTGGTACGAAGTTGTGTTTTAAGCCACTCTGTTTGCCAGTTCCACTCTTCGGTGCTGTCGTTAAACTGCGGCGCATTTTTCTGATGGCTCGCAAGTCTCGCATCATCGCGATTCAAAAAGAGCTCCGAAGCTGCGAATGACGGAGTAGCGATCGAAAAAACGAGAGTTGAGAGAACGAGATTAAAGATAGTTTTCATAATGGACGGAATTCTAGATGCAAGAATTAAAAGAGTCAAGTAATTTTGAGGTTACACTGATTTGATTTAATTATTATTTTGCTGCACGAACACAATCACCCGCGCTTTGAATCGCGGTGATGACGTACTTCGGAACATCTCCAGCACCTACATCAATCCCTTCGACGTCGCCCTTGGCCCATGCTTTACCCCATGCGAGTACGTCGCCATTGTCGATGACCAGACAAAATTTTCGATTCGGAACTTGGCGATTGGAGTCTTCTTCCTTGGTGAAGTAGCCAGGAGTTTCTGGATGCTTGACCGAGAGCCAGAGTCGTTTCGAGGGCACTGAAGACTGGCCCTTAGAAAAATAAAAGTAGTACCCTTTCGACAGGTTTCTCCAATACTGGTGGTCGATTTTTCCTGCATTTGCGGCTTGAATTGCTCCGGTTCCACCGATCATGGCTAAAGCGAGTCCGAGTATTGAAGTGCACTTTTTCATAAAACTTTATTCCCTTATTTGATTTAGATTCTGAAGGGATGATAGTTGTCTGAAGTTGTTGCGTCAAGTATTGCTGAAGCGGAACCGTTCACTGAATCAATCGTTTTTCGTGAGAACTCGACTTAGTTGCGATTAGGGAAGTTTGCTGCAATGCCATTCGCAGATTTGACACAACGAACGACGGTCGACGAGAGGAGGTCGGGTTCGCGCAGAATAAAGAAGTAGATTCCATCTGGAATTGTACTGAGATCAAATACGAATTCAGATTCGTTCTTTGCCTTCAGAACGTCCAGGTCGTTTCCAATGATGTTGTAAAATCGAATGGAAGTTACTTTTTCGACGGATTCAATTTTTCGATTAAAGGATAGGGTATGATGCGTTTGATCGACGATCAGGGGGCAGGAGCTAAGGTTTGCTTTTGAAGTATCGCAAGCTTCGGCCGCCCGAGATTCATTCGGAAAGCTTACGATCCACATCGCCAACAACACAAAAAAAAGACGCTTAAGAATTTTCAAATGGTGCGGGTCCTTCTTGCTGCGGAGCATAGATACGGATATGATTGTAGTCAAGCCACATGATTGAATTGAATTTCATTTAAATTCAATTCGTTTAAAAAGGAATCTAAACTCGTGCGTATTAAAAATTTGATTCGAAACCTTTCGCTGAAACTTTCCGTCCTACTCATTGTGGGCGTACCGATGGCTTACAGCGCTGAAACCATCACGGTGGGTGTTGCCCTTCGTTTTGGACCCGAAGTAAATAGTTCGGTCGAAGCACTTTACCAAGGGATTGAGTTTGCCACCTCTAGCTTCAATCGTTCACAAGGTGCCCTGCATGTCGAACTGAAGAAGTATTCCTATACAGCCGATTCGAAGTCGATCGAAGCCGCAGCGAAGAAGATCAAGAAGGACGGCATCCGCTATGTGATCGGCGGCGAAATGAGTGATGAAGCGTTTACGTTGCTTGAGCAATTCAAGAATTCAAATATCCTGTTCATGACCCCGACTGCATCGAATCCTAGAATTACAGACGGTCAACCGTTGGCATTCCGCATGAATTTTTCAGATGATCAAGTGGCCCTGCGTTTGGCCCATTATGTTTCCGAGATTAAAGACCTGGGTGCGATCGGTGTACTTCATAATACGGCAAACTCGTATTCCGATTACCTGACACTCGAGTTTTTAAAACAACTGGGTAAAGAGAAAAACGTCATGCCCGAAACGGTCGAGTTCAGTTACGCCACCGAGCATCCGGATTTTCAGACTGCAGTCAAAAAATTCAAGGACCGAAAGGTCTCTTGGGTGATTTCATTCGTAATGGTCAGCGAACTTGAAGCTTTTTATGCCCAGGCTGCAAAAGAGAGTTTTTTTCCGAAGTATCTCGGAACCGACGGTTGGGGTTCGAATGAGCTTGCGTTTGAAAAGCTGGTGCAGGCCCAAAAAATAAAGAAATTTGACGGCGTGCACGCCATTTATTGGCAAAAAGAAAGTAAGACCCAGGCCAACTTGAAGTTCCTCGAGCAGTTCGGGCGCGAATACAATCATGCACCGGATTCATCAAGTGCCATTGCCTATGACACGGGTTCGGTACTGTATCAGGCCTTGACGCTTTCAAAAAACAGATCGGATCCAAAGGAGGTTGCGCAAATCTTGTCGACGCACGCCTTCACCGAGTTGCTGACGTCGCCGAACCTCAAATTCGATGCGCACCACGCGCCGATCAAAGAATTGTTTTTGTATGAAGTAAACAGCAAGGGGCTGAAGTTCATTGGTGCCAAATAGAGAGGGGCTACGCGTGCGAAGGGGATGGGTGTTACTGCTGTTATTTTGGGTTGTTTCTGCAAAAGCTCAGGAGATCAATCCTGCATGGTTAAAGCAAGTCGATGCTTGTGCGCAGGTCGAATCGAAAAAGCCCACTGTGCTTCTGATCAAGCAATGGCATCTGAGTTCAGGTGCTAACACTAAAAATGATAAACGCATGATGCAAAGTTATCCCCAATTTAAAAACCAGAAGAACCTGTTTCTGCAGTTCGAAAAATGGCTAAAGGAAAAGAAGTTCGACACTTTGTTGGTCGAAGGATGCGCTGGCGAAATCAATGCGAGTTTTAAGCCGGTATTCAATGGTTGGGGTTTTGATTCGCTTCATGCAAAATCAAAAGAAAAGGCTTATTCCGACATTCTGACCCACGCCGGCCTAAAGTTAGAAGCCGAGTTTGGCGATCAACTGCGTACGGTTTGCGCGGATGTCGAAGCAGAAATCAAAAGCGGACAACTGGCCATGTCGGACGCCCGGGGTGATTCCGGCTATCTCGCCCGTTTGGTCGAATACCAGGATCAACCCGAAAAAGCTAAAACCTATCTAGAAGGAACGATCGAGGCCCTGAAACTTCCTTCAAACACGACAAATGCCCAAGCGATACTCGCATTAAAGAAAGACATTAAAACAGCGTTCGATCGTTTCATGAAGTCGGTAGAAGTTCGTAATGCCGAAGCGGTAAAAGTGCTGTTGGCAGAGACTGCAGCTCATTCGGGTAAAAAGCCCATTGCACTTTTATTTGGTGGGCTACATGCAAAGGGTCTGAAGGCCGAGCTAGAAAAGGGTAAGTTTAATTGTAAGATTTTTGAACCCATGGGGTATGAATCGGAAGATGAGGCTTTGGTAGAAAAGCTTCAGAAATTGCTTTCGACTCCATGAGCATTCAAATACTGAATAAGAAGCTCTGAAAGCGGCAGAAGCTTTCCGGTTTGAACACTACCTTCAGTGCAGCAAATCAAATAATCAAGTTTCGTGGTAATGCTCAGGGGTTTGTTCTTTTCTTCCCAAAGATGAAACTCAATCAAGGCCGTCACCCATTCTTCGAGAGAGTAATCTGACTCATCGATCGACTTTGCCCAATTCAAAAGTTCGGGATCCGGCAGATTCATGAGTTCATCACGCAAGCGCGGCTGGGCTTTTTGCTGATGGATCACGGTTTCCAATCGTTGTTTGAGGTTCATGACTAACCTAGGTTCGGCGCAAGCAGAGTGCGCGCCCGCTCGACGGTAACGCCTTTTCTTTGGGCATAACTCGAGAGCTGGCCCTCGTCGATCGAGCCAATATTAAAATATCGGGCTTCGGGATTGAAAAAATATAGACCCGAGACCGAAGACGGCGGGTTCATGGCAAAACTTTCGGTCAAGGTGACGCCCACTTTTTGATCCGGATTGAGCATGCGCCAGAGTGTAAGCTTTTCGGAATGGTCCGGACAGGCGGGATAGCCCAAAGCCGGTCGGATTCCGACGTAATCTTCGCTGATCAATTGCTCGATGGTCAGGTCTTCTTGAATGCCCATCTCACGGCGCACTTTCTGATGCAACCACTCGGCAGTCGCTTCTGCAAACCGGTCACCCAAGGCCTTGATGATGATTGAAGAATAATCGTCGAGCTTGGCTTTGTATTCTTGTGCAAAGTCATCCACACTCGAGCCTGCCGTAACACAGAATCCTCCCAGAATGTCCGTCTTACCTGACGACTGAGGTGCAATGAAATCCGAGAGTGAATAATAGGTCGGATCAGTAATTTTCTCTTTTTGCTGTCTCAGGCAGAAGAATTTTTCGTTGCCGGCGACGATGTCGCCATCCTCATTCGTATGGGCAGGAAATAATCCATAGACGGCTTTGAGTTTGAAGCGCTGATGATCAATAATGTCCTTCAGAAGTACTTGCGCATCTTCAAACAATTGTTTGGCCTGCTCTCCGTGTTTGGCGTGTTGAAAAATTGCAGGGTATTTGCCTTTGAGTTCCCAGCTCCAGAAAAACGGAGACCAGTCGATGTATTTTGCCACCTCGGCCAACGGAATCGAGTCGAGCACTTTTGTTCCGGTAAACGGAGCTCTTGGGGTTTGAAAGTTTTGCCAGTCTACCTTGAAGTTACTTTGGCGGGCTTCCGGAAGTGGGACGAGTTTTTCGAGCGACTTGGTGCGCTCGAAGCTTTCGCGCATGCGAGTCTGGTTGGCTTTTAGATCTTTGACGTACGCTTCGCGCAGAGTCGGGCTTTTCAGTTTGGTACAGACTTCGACGACCAAAGAGGCGTCGCCCACTTGTACAATCGGCGAATCATAATAAGGTACAATCTTGATCGCAGTGTGTGCAGCAGAAGTGGTTGCGCCACCGATCAATAGCGGAGTGGTAAATCCCAAGCGCTTCATTTCTTTTGCATTAGAGATCATTTCATCGAGACTTGGGGTAATCAGACCGCTCATGCCGATAAAATCGGCTTTATGTTCGATTGCTGATTTCAGAATGTCATCGCATTTAACCATGACTCCGAGGTCGATGACTTTGTAGCCGTTACAAGAAAGCACCACTGATACGATGTTCTTTCCGATATCGTGAACATCGCCCTTTACCGTCGCAATGACGAAAACGCCCTGATTCGAGGTGGCGCCAGTAGCTTTCTTCTCGGCATCCATAAAAGGCTCGAGATAGGCGACGGCACGTTTCATGGCGCGAGCGCTCTTTACGACCTGAGGAAGAAACATCTTTCCTTCGCCGAAGAGAACGCCCACGACCTTCATGCCGTCCATGAGCGGGCCTTCAATTACTTTAAGGGGAGCACCGTATTTCTGGCGGGCTTCTTCGGTATCGGCGTCGACAAAGTCGGTGATTCCATGCACCAGTGCGTGTTCAATCCTTTTTTCGAGAGGCGCGTTTCTCCACGCGTTCTTTTCGGGATTGACTGCGGATTTTCCGGCAGTCGTTGCATTTTTGGTTTGCTCGGCATACGCCACCAGATTTTCTGACGCCTCGGGTTTGCGATTCAGAATCACATCTTCGATGAGTTCCTTAAGCTTTGGCTCGATTTCGTCATAAACGGTAATCATGCCGGCGTTGACGATACCCATGTCGAGTCCGTTACGAATGGCATGGTAGAGGAATACGCTGTGCATGGCTTCGCGGATCGGATTATTACCGCGAAATGAAAATGAAACGTTCGAGATTCCGCCGCTCGTGCGGACTCCTGGACAACGTTTCTTTATTTCGCGTACGGCCTCGATAAAATCTTTCGCGTAAGAATTGTGTTCTTCCATGCCGGTGGCCACCGTGAGTACGTTTGCGTCGAAGATAATGTCGTAAGGATTAAAATCCAATTCTTTTCGAAGTAATTGATAACTGCGTTCACAAATCCGGATTTTATCCTGAAGGGTAGCGGCCTGCCCCTGTTCATCAAAGGCCATGACGATGACTGCCGCGCCATATTTTTGAATTTTACGTGCTTGATCGAGAAAAACTTTTTCGCCTTCTTTCAGGGAGATCGAATTGACTACGCCTTTGCCTTGCAGGCATTTCAAACCGGTTTCGAGCACGGTCCATTTCGAGCTGTCGATCATGAAAGGAATTCGACAAATCTCGGGGTCGGACGAAAGAAGGTTGACGAAATGATGCATCGATTTTTCGGCATCGATCAGGGCTTCGTCAAAACAGATATCGAGAATGTTTGCGCCGTTTTCGACCTGCTGTTTGGCAACTTTCATTGCGCTTTCAAAATCATTTTTCTTGATCAGCTCTGAAAATTTCGGAGAGCCCATGACATTGGTTCGTTCGCCGACGATCAAGAAGCTCGAATCGAGGTGAACCATGGGTTCGAGACCGCTTAATGTCAGCGTGGTGTTTTCGCGACCTTCTAAGCTACGAGGAGGTAGGTCTTTAACCGCGTCGGCGACAGCCTGAATGTGAGGGGGAGTTGTGCCGCAGCATCCTCCGACGACATTGAGTAATCCCTCTTCTGCAAAGAGTTTGAGTTGTGCTGCGAGATGAGCAGGGGTTTCGTCGTAGCCGGTAGGGGCCAATGGATTGGGCAAGCCTGCATTGGGATAACAACTGATGGCGCAATTTGCGATTTTAGAGAGTGCTTGTAAATACGGACGCATGTCCTTGGCGCCGAGCGCGCAGTTCAGACCGACGCTTAAAGGTTTTGCATGTTGCACCGAATACCAGAACGCTTCGATGGTCTGACCGGATAGCGTTCGGCCTGATTGATCAGTAATGGTTGCAGAAAGTATCAGGGGTACGTGGCGGTCTGGAAATTTTTCGAAATAAGTAATATATGCGAAAATTGCGGCTTTTAGATTTAGGGTATCGAAAGTGGTTTCGAATAGCAGGGCATCTACGCCACCCGCAATCAAACCATCAATTTGTTCGGCATAAGCATCGCGAAGCTCGTCGAAAGTGACCGCCCGATATTCAGGACGATTAACGTCCGGAGACAGGGATGCGGTTTTATTCGTAGGCCCCACCGCGCCGGCAACAAAACATTCGCGAGTTTCACCGCGCGCACGGGCTTCGTTCATGACTTCGATGCAGGCTTCCTTGGCAAGTTCAGCTGCGCGCTTGTTCATTTCGAAGACATATTCCTGCAATCCATAATCGGCTTGCGCGATCGAAGTGCCATTGAATGTATTGGTTTCGATCAAGTCGGCACCCGAAAGCAGGTATTGCTTGTGGATTTCCTTTACCACCGCTGGTCGAGTTAAAACCAAAAGATCGTTATTGCCCTTCAGGTCGCGATGGTATTCTTTGAAACGTTCGCCGCGATAATCGGCTTCGCTGAGTTTATATTGTTGGATCATCGAGCCCATGGCTCCGTCCATAACAAGAATACGATTTTGGATGGCTTTTGCTATTTGAGACACGTAAGCACCTCGAGAGCGACTTCTACGCGACCGAGTGGTGCGCTGATTGCAAATCCTTCGCATTCGTTCATGAGTTCACGCATGGTTTGAACTGCGATTTCGATTCCCATTTTTACCGAGGCTGCAGGATCATCTTGAACTTTACTCATTTTCTCGAGTGCCCACTTCGGTACAAAAACACCCGGAACTTCGTGCGCCATGAACTCGGCATTTTTAAAGCTCACAAACGGCCAGATGCCCACTACGTGGGGACGGTATCGCGGGCCAATCTGGTCTTTCCATCGTAAAAAAGTTTGCGCTTCGTAGATGGGTTGAGTAACTGCAAAATCAGCACCTGATTCAACCTTGTATTGCCAGCGTTTCAATTCAAGTTCGAGATTGATCGCTGTCGGGTTACTGGCAACACCGATTCCAAAATGGGTTTGAGACCCGAGTTCATCACCGGTAGGAGTCAGGCCATGATTCAGACGATCTACCAAGTAGGTAAGACCGATTGAATCAATGTCGTAAACGGCGGTTGCATCGCGGCTATTGCCGAGTTTTGGAGGATCGCCGGTTACCAGTAATAGATCATGAACGTTATTGATCGAGGCGCCCAGGAGATCGGATTGAAGGGCAATCAGATTTCGATCGCGCGTGGTCAGGTGCGGAATCACGGTGACGCCGTATTTTGCTGCCGAATTGACAAAAGCCGCCAAGTGGAGAGAGCTAGCCCGAGTGGCCGCTCTGGCGCCGTCCGGTACATTGACGAAATCGACTTTCGCATCACGCACCTTCTCGATTGCTGCGAGAAATTTGGTCACATCGGTTCCGCGCGGAGAAGTCAATTCGATCGAAATTACTTTTTCTCCGGTTTTCAGTTTTTGTGAAATTTTGGATTGGGAGCGTGACTCGAGAGAGCGACGCTCTTTCGGAAGCTTGTCGATGATTTCGATGCGGGTGTTTTTGACGTCGATGAAAGAGGTGTCCTTGATCTGTTTCGCTTCCATCATCTTCATCGCTTGAGCAATGGCGTGAATGTGATCCGGACCGGTTCCGCAGCATCCGCCGACACCGTACGCACCGGCTTCGATAAAGCGTTTCGCGAACTTCGCGAGATAATCGGGCGAAGTCATATAGAAATATCGGCCATTGATGTTTCTAGGAATACCGGCATTCGGTTGGATGATGATAGGTTTTTGGGTCAGGGGCTTCAGGACCTTCAATGAGGCCATGAGATCGTGTGGCCCTTCAGAGCAATTCATTCCGATGGCCTGTACATCCTCGCGAGTGCCAATTCGACTGGCAAAATTCTGAAGTGTCGCAGTTTCTGAACTATTGACGGTGATGGACGCCAGAATCGGACGTTCTTGATCGATTGCGCGAATTCCGTCAATCGCACAGGACAGTTCGTCGAGATTTGAAAACGTTTCGAGAATATAAAAATCGTAAAGTGGTACTTGGTTCGCCAAGCGGGTCAGGTTCTCGTATTCTGCCCGCACTTCTTCGCGAGACAAGCGACCTAACGGCTCGAGAAGCACGCCCATTGGCCCCCAGGAAAGTCCTACTTTGGCGTTCTTGTTTTTGGCTTCAACTGCGGCACGGGCAATCCGGATGGCCGCATGCATGAGTTCACCCTGCTTTTGCTTGATATCAAATTTTTCGAGTTGGGGAGTGGTCAGGGAAAACGTGTTGGTGGTGACCATCATCGCGCCTGCATCTAGGTAAGCTTCATGCACGGCCCCCACATCGCGGGGGTGGGTCAAGTTCAATTCCTCGAACGGACGATTGATGTAAAAGCCTCGTTCGTAGAGCTCGGTCGCGACTCCACCGTCAAAAACCAAATAGGCGGTAGGGTAGAGATTGGCAAAAGTACGCATACGATCAAAGTTATCCCAAAAACACTAGATTTTCATTGAAAATCAAAGGTATCCACAGAGATAATGAAAGCATGAAGACTGATCCCTCGGGCCAGAACCGTCAGATTAACTCGCTTCTGATCAACCCTCGATTTCAATGGACCCTGATCGGATACACGGCCTTGATTGCAGCCACCATTCTGGTGTCGATGTACGGGTTGTTCAGTTATGGGTTTCATGAATTCATGCAGGTAGGAACCCAGGCGGGCTTTCCGCCCACCCATCCCTATTTTCAATTCATTCAAATGCAGGAAGCCTCTTTCCTGAAAGTGATCGCAGCTATTGCACTGGTCGTTTCATTTATTTTGATTGTCGGAGGATTGTTTATCTCGCATAAAATTGCGGGGCCGCTCTACCGCATGAGAAAAGATTTGCTTAAAATGGCAGAGAAGAACCCGGCCGAACTTAAGGCTATCCAGTTTCGGAAAGGGGATTTTTTTCCCGATCTACCCGAGGCATTCAATGAGTTGGTAGAGGCTATGCGAAAGAACAAAGGGGCATGATCAAACCCAATCAATTTCCGGTCCCAGAAGGCGTCGAAGAGGTTACAGACGAAACCCATCTGAATCTGGTGCACTTTGAATTATTAAATTTGAAGCCCCGTGGGACCATTCTGTTTTCAGGCGAAAAAAATGAACTCAGCTTTCAGTTTTTCGCCGGAGAAACCCGTGAAGAAGGTTTGTTTGCCCGTTTTGAAGATAGTCAGACAGGATCAAAACGTGGGGGGCGGCATTTGCCGATTCTGGATTACCTCGCAAAATATCCGAGAACCGAAGGCCTTGTGACCATCAAGTTACTTCAGTTTCGAATCATGTTTCTGATCAATCGGATTGAAAAAGTGCAGGAGTCAAGTTCGATCACTTTCAAGATGATGTTTCCGAGTCGGTTTCTTAAGTCGCACCGACGAAAATATATTCGGATTCCCTTTAATGATGCGTTTCCGGCAAGCTTGAGCTTTAAAACAGAGCAGGGAGTGGTGACACGCAAACTCAAGGATCTCAGTCGCGAGGGCATGAGGCTAAAGCTCGAAAAGGGTGACGAGGTTCTGATTCCGCCGGGCACCAGGCTGAAGCAAGCGACTCTGACCTTGGTAAATCGAGAAGTGATCCTTGGGGTCATGGTAGTTTCTCATTATCCGAATCAGCAAGCGGGACTCAAGATTCTTGCCATGTCGGAAGATGATAAAGCCTGGTTGATGGAATTCATTCGAGTGCTTATGAAGCAAATTCTGAAATTACCTGAAGCCAATGTAACGGATGATACGGGTAAGGAATAGGGCAGCCAGTGATGCAGCTTTGCTGCTCGTGGCAGCTAGAATGACTGATCTTGATTGTTCCAATGGCGGAACACTGAATCCCAACTGTTTCTGTTAACATGCGCCATAAACTATGAAATGATCGGGTCTATACATGAAACGAAGCCGTTCCTATTTTGAGGATCGGCGATTATTACAGGAGACCCCATGAAGTTATTTACAGTAGCAGTATTTTTGATGAGCGCAATCGCCCACGCGGCAGCACCGGTTAAAATCGAAGCCGGAAAGTACAATATTGATTCAGCCCACACCAAAGTCGGATTCGAGATTTCTCACTTGGTTATTTCTACCGTAGACGGTCGTTTTGAGCAGTATTCTGGTGAAGTCGAAATGGGTAAAGCAATTACCGATACTAAAATCGATGCCACCCTTCAAGTTGCCTCACTGACCACCGGAAATGCCGATCGCGACAAGCACTTGAAGAGCCCGGATTTTTTTGATGCCGCTAAATTTCCAACGATTACATTTAAAAGCACAAAAATTACCGGCTCAGCGGGAGCATTAAAAGTGACTGGCGATCTGACCATTCACGGAGTAACCAAGCCGGTTACCCTCGAGTCCAAGTACATGGGTGTGGTCAATGATCCTTACGGCAACAACAAAATTGCCTTCACCGCCAAAGGAAAAATCAGCCGTAAGGATTTCGGTTTGACTTGGAATAAGGCAATCGAAGCCGGTCCAGTAGTCGGTGACGAAGTGACTTTGCTTCTGAACGTAGAAGCCGGCAAACCGATTGCAAAAACTGCAGGCAAATAATCCTAGACCATCCTACGACCGGGCAAAGGCTTTCTTAAGGATATCTAGAAAGAGTCTGGTCTTGTTCGGAAAGTAAGTTTGTTTAACGTAGACAGCGTGTATGGGTTCGCGGTCGAGGCTCCACTGGGGTAGGACCCGCACCAGCTGTCTACGTTGAATTTCTTCAACCTCCATGAAGACCGGTATCAACGCAATACCGCAGCCGGCAAGCGCCAAGCCGGTAATCATGGCCAACTGATTGGCCAAAACTTTTTTTCTTAACGTTACTTTCGCGTTGCCCGCCTGTGAATTGAGTTCCCAGATATTCTGAGGGGCGATATTCGGGTAGACCAAACATTGATGGTGCTCGAGTTCTTTCGGGGTTTTGGGTTCACCGAATTTTTTAAGGTATTCCGGTGAAGCGTAAAGCTGAAATTCCGAATAGCCGAGTTTGACCGCCATCAGTGACGAGTCATCTAATTTTCCGGCTCTAACGGCCAAATCTATTTTTTCTTCTACGAGGTCTTCTACTTTGTCACTCAGGATGAATTCGAGCTGTACTTCTGGATATTTTCTCAGAAATTCGGTCGAAATCGCCGAGAGAAATTTAGAGCCCATTTCGATAGGAGCCGCAATTCGCAGTCGTCCTGCCGGCACGGCGTGGGCTTGTGAAACCATTTGTTCGGCACCTTCGAGTTCAAGAAGCGCTTTCTGGCACGTGTGAAAATAATGAAGCCCTGCTTCAGTCAATTTTACTTTTCGGGTGGTTCGTTGAAGGAGTGTGACGCCGAGTCTAGACTCGAGTTGCGAAATCTTACGACTGAGCGAAGACTTGGGGATGCCGGTCTCGCGGGAGGCTCCGCTGAAGCTTTGAAGCTGGGCAACACGGGTAAAATAGTGAATTTCATTTAGATCCATGAGATTTCCTTTATTTTTGAATTGTTTCACTAATGGAACAAAGTGTCTACATTAAACCATCTGTTCACTTTTGTGAAAAGGGGATATCTTCTTTTCAAGGAGCAACCGTATGGAAATCAGAAAAAGTGAAGACCGAGGGCACGTGGATCATGGATGGCTTTTTGCCCGCCATAGCTTTTCGTTCAGCAACTATTATGATGATCGCTACCTCGGGTTTCGAGAGTTGCGGGTGATCAATGAAGACATCGTTCAGGGCGGAGAAGGTTTTCCGATGCATCCTCATAAAAGCATGGAGATTCTGACCTACATTCTTGAAGGAGCGCTTGAGCACAAGGACAGTATGAACAATCACGGAGTCATTCGTCCGGGTGGAGTTCAATACATGAGTGCCGGAAGTGGCGTGGTTCATAGCGAGTTTAATGCCTCAAAGTCAGAACCCGTTCACCTGCTGCAAATCTGGATATTGCCTTCTACGCTGGGCGGGCCGCCCAATTACGGGCAGAAGGAATTCAAGGTTCGAGAACGAAAGAATCATCTGGTGCTACTGGCGTCGCCTGACGGATCTGAAGATTCGATCGTGATCAGACAGAATGCAAGACTATCCGCCGCTATCTTCGATGGAGGCTTGACCGTTACCTTGCCGTTGCCAGCCGAGCGTCATGGCTGGTTGCAAATGGCCAAAGGACGAGTTCGTCTGAATGGTCAGGAATTGAAAGCAGGAGATGGCGCATCGTTCTTCAAGGACGGCACCATTGCGCTCGAAACTCTCGAAGAGTCCGAGTTCCTTTGGTTTGATTTAAGCTGAAGTTCTCGCGGTTCTGTTCTGAATATTTGAGTTGCGTTAAATTAATATAATTGTTACACTGCATTCGTTGAAAAAAGGAGTCCAACGAATGCAGCTTCATTTTAAAACCTCCGCTCTCTTATTTTTGGCCCTGCTTCTGAACACCGAGGCAAAGGCCTCGGACAGCAAAATGCAGATGTTCATTGCGCCGCCACAGCGCTATGTAAAATGGGATAGCCCCGCCAAACTTTCTTATACTTTCCTGCTGGGTTGGCTGAAGTCGCATCAATTTAACCCTCTGAGGCGGGTAAAAACCGCGATGGGGCATGGAATGGTTCATGTGACCTGCACCGATAGCAAAAATGCCGAGCATGAATTCTGGACCGGCATTACCGGAAGCGGCGACACCGAAACCGATCTAGTGCTGAAGGAAAAGGTGGGCATCGGTATTATCTTCATGAATTTTGATAATGGTTATATTCAAAAAGAAGAAGAAGTAAAGCGCACGCTGAGCGCTTATCGCGGCAGGCTCGAGAAAAATCAGGAAAACGAAACCAAACGGTTAAAACCTTTGTTTATAGAATTCGATCTTTCAGCGAAAGAATGTGACGATGCTGTGGCATTCTATTCTGCGTTTAAAAACCGTTCGTTCGAAGAGCCAAAACCCCTCGAAACCCGAAAGGCTATGGGCGAGAATGAAAAGCTTTATTTCGGACTGACGCTCGAACCCTACGAGCTTTATAAATCAAACGGTCCGTCAGGGTATCTGGGCGGTGGTTGTACTTCATATGCGAGTGCATTCCTAAAAGCCGCTGGAAAATACGACGAAAAATTCGACCAGTTTTTTAAACGCGAAATTGTCGCGAGTGAAAAACAAATGGGAGGCGCGGGTAATCGCATCGGATTGGCGAAGCTCCTCCTTGGAAAGCGCGGCAGATCCTGGGTTCAAAAATTTACCGACAATCTGACGCTTAAGTTTTATGACCCGGAGATGATGTTCAGCTTCTTGGATTCGGTTCGGTCTTGTGCTGGCGACACGACGTCGATCAGCGAATGTCGACCGGACGTCAAGGACTGGTCAAAGAACTATGATGCCGAGCTGACTGAAATTACTGTCAGTGCGCCTTACAAAGGAATCGATTATACGAATACGATTCAAGGAGTGCATCTGAAACGTCGCGAAGCTCCTCGGCTTTGATTAGTTGCCTGCGTCGACGAAGCAGTTGCCGAAGTGTCGTTTGTCAGCCTCAACATAGTTTACAAACGCAACAATATCTCCTTTGCAGTTGATTTCGTCCTGATTGAGGAGTCCGTAAGCGGTAGCGATGTTTTCTTTGGTCTCGTTAGATAAATCTTCGAGTGTAACCTGGCCGTATCCAACTGTAACTCCAGGAATGTGATCGCCGCTAGAAATTAACTTCAAGTCGGTTAGGTGTTTTTCGATAGAGAAGGAGTATGAATCTCCTCCGTCCTGGACGAGCCTGATGGTTTGATCAATCGTATTTACGTAGAGGTGAGTGGTTTTACCATTCAGTTTTGCAACACCGTGAATTTTGAGGTCGGAGGCGTGGGTTCGGGAAGTCAGTGCGAGAAGACCTGCGATCAGCATTAAATATTTCATTGTTTTTTCCTCGAGAGAATAGTTACGCCGAGGAATAGGCTTAAGAAAGTACGAAGCGATCAGAAACGCCCAATCTGTTCGCTGATCTGACGGGTTTAAGAAATAAAAAAAAGCGGCTGCCCAGAGGGCAACCGCCTTAGTTTAAAAGTTCGTTTTAGCCGTGTAGTTTACAGGGCTTCGAGCAGGTCGGGCATGCTAGCCGCAGCCCACGCAATCGACCAGTCTCCGGTAGATTCATCCAGTACGGGTTTTTCTTCCGCGCTTGGGTCGGCAAGCGTAAAGCCACTGCATGCTGCGTTTCCAGGGGCTGACGCCGCTACTTCTGGAGTAGAGAAGTTTACGCAGGCTTCGTAAGCTTGTGCCGAGGAAGCCTGACCAGAAGCAGGTGCCGAGGTTCCGCTATAGTCGCTGGTCACATCATGATGAGATGGATCGCTTTCCAATACATCCGAATCTCCATGTAAGCTCGAATCAAGCGCTGTCGATGGGATTTTTCCTGTTGAATCTGCAGACGTAAACAGGATCGGTCTGTTGAACATTTTAGCGACTCCGGTAGAGTAATTTCCGGCGATGGAGAGTTAAGCAGCATGTTCAGACCATTGGTCAGATTGCCTTCAGCCATTCCCCAGAGATTAAATTCGCTCGTGCTTGGATTGTAATGAATGTCCAAAGCATAAGCGGTTCGCACTTGATCTGAATGTGAGCGGTGGTGTTCTGCCATAAACAGCTGAAACCCGTTATGAGTTCCGTCCACTGCGCCGCTATAGAGTGCGATATCTCGATTATACGGCTGACTCATTTGCGCGGTCATGTCCATGCCGATTGCAGCGTAAGCTGCGGAAGAATCACCACAGTTAAACTCATAAGCAATGTTCATGGCGCCGACGCTGTCGAGACTTCCAGAAAATACTACGCGATGTGCGAACGTCGTTGAACCTCCTGTCCAGCCTGCAGGAATAGTATGGGTTGCAGTCTGAAAGGTTAGGGTTACCGAGTTTCCGTTACTATCGTTTCCGGTAGCGGTACCAGTTGAAGGTACGGCATCACAGCTGGTAATGCCGGCGTTGCCACCAATAGTGGGTAATTGATTTACGAACGAAGCGACTGCGCCCACAATGCCGACTTCGGGTGCGCCATCGCAAGCTCCTGGATCGCCGTTACAAACCAAGTTCAAGTAACTGGCATGATCGCCGTAGCCGACGACCGTTCCAATGATATCTCGAGTACCGTTCAGGATGCTAATCGTGTTCGAACCAAAGCCCGCACTCGCATGGGCATAATTTGCTTTAAGCAGTTGGCTTGCAGCGCGCTTGAGCGAATCCGTGGTCGTTCGGTTCATCTCAAAGTGACGAGCTTGGTTGTTGCGGAATCTCGACAAAGGACGCCCACGTGCATACCGCCAAGGTTGGAACCAGCCATGTTTTATTTTTAAATATTTTTTTATAATTCTTCATAGTGATTTCCTCGTTATTTTACGCAAGCTTGGTTTCCGCATTTTGCGCTGACCGCAGGAATGCCTGAAGTTGCGCCGCCGGCGGTGACTGCAGCCACCGGAGCAACGCTGCTGCTACAAGCGCTCAATCCGCTCAAAAGAATGGCAAGTGCCAGAACTTGAACTTCTAATTTCATTTTAAATTTCATTTCAATCCTCGAATTCCTAAGGTT
>CAIKYX010000247.1 GCA_903831745.1 Oligoflexia bacterium | reverse complement strand
TGGCAAGGCGCAGGCAATCGGTGGAAAGCTGGTGCTTATGGATGGAACTTCCAAGATATTTACTTGGGTCATTATCATCGTCATGCACAGGAACCGCTATCCGATGGTTTGGGAGCTGTATATTGGACGGGTTCCACTGAATCCGACAATCGGTATGCCCGCGATTCCATGGCAGCCTCGGGTACTCCTTCTCAACGATTACACTTCATAGATCCAGAACGCGGTAGAGTGACAGCAGCCTATCAAGTGTGGGTTGACTAATGAACCGACAAGAGATTTTAATTGAAGCTGCCCATCTTATCTACAATGATCGCGAACAAGATTATGGAACTCCGCAAGAAAACTTTAAACGAATTGCCACTTTGTGGTCAGTTGTTTTAGGAATTCCTATTAAAGAGCATCAAGTTGCTTTGTGCATGAACCAAGTCAAAGTTGCTCGTTTAGTTGAGTCTCCTAAAAAGACTGATGGATGGGTTGATGCTGCAGCTTATATGGGAATTGGTGGAGAACTTGCCACTGAAGAACCTGAAAAGATAGATGATTCGGAGGACTGTGAATGACAACTATTGTTGCTTTTCAAGGTCCTGGTTGGTCAGTCATAGGTTCAGAAAGCCGCACTACGGTTGAAAATAGAATCATTGATGATTCAACTATCAAGATCAGAAAAGTTGGCGAAATTGTTATTGCAGCATGCGGAGATGTCAGAGGGGAAGACATTGTTTTCCATTCTTGGCGGCCTCCTGCAATCAGGACTAAAGATCTAAACCGATATGTCAGATCAAGTTTGATTCCATCTCTTCGTAAAGCTTTTATTTCTTCCGGCTATGAAGCTCAACCATCAAATGATTCTGCTTCTCATTCTTCTGGATTTATTGTTTCAGTCCGCGGTGAGTTGTTCCAAATATGGATGGATTATGCAATCACTAGATCAGATGTTTATTCTGATGGTTCTGGTGGAGAGTTTGCCATTGGAGCTGCTGAAGCTTTAGGAATTAGATCAGCAGAAACAGCTGAAAAAGCTGAAGAGATTTTAAGACAAGCAATTGAAGTTGCAAAACTTTATGACATGGCATCAGGTGGACAAGTATGGACTATCATCCATAAATAAAAGTCAATAAAAAACCCCCTCCTTTCGGAGGGGGTCTATTTTTTTTGTCTTAGCGAACCATCTGCAAGACGCGATCTGAGAGCAAATTGCCTTGATTCAGCATGAAGCGTTCTCCTGCTGCATAGTTATCTTCCTTCAGGCTTGTACGTGCCCATTGCTCATACTCGGTGAAAGCATTGACAATTCCCCAAGCTGTCCCCTTGATGTTTTCTTGAGTAGATCCATTCCAGATGTTTAGAAGAGTGCGTTGACGTTCACGTACATTTTCTTGTTGACGGTCAGTCATGTTGTTCTCATCAATTGGAAAAACATCTTTAACGATTGACCAGAAGTCAGAATTCGCAACTTTCTTTTCAATTAGTGAAGAAGAAAGAAGATTGAACTCTTCATTTGACTTTAAGATGACTCCAAGAGTTTGACGAACATCCTCAACCTTGACATTCATACGAGCTGAATGCTTAAAAGAAATTGCAGATGCATTTGTCCAACGTGTCATTCCGTTTGTGCAAACCAAACGAAGGTACTTGATTTCAAAGCGGAGTGAATCTGTTCCATCGTGAGTATTTGATGCAACAAGGTAGGCATTAACTGGATCAATATTCTTAAGTGTAAGATCAAGAGTATTGGGAAGCTTTGCAGCCATGAAGATTTTCTTCCCTCCACGTAGTTCACCAGCAGATTCGTACATTGCTCCAGACTCAAACATGACTGAATCAACAATATCGATAATCTGTGAATTTTGGACGATTGAATATGTTGGTGAAGTAATTCCAAGAACAGAAGCTGTTCCATCAGCATTAACTCGAGTTGTTGCAACTTTATTTTCAAGTGCAACATTTGTGACTCCATGTTCAGTAATCACTGAAGTATGAAGTGGAGTGTGCTGAACTTCCCAATTAAGATTTGCAGCTTCAAGAACTTGACTCGCATTAAACTCTTCGTTATCGGTATTCACCCATGTTGCTGCATTGATCCATGGAGCTCTGCGACGTGCTGCGCTTGTGATCTGAACTGACATTTGTTTCTCCTAGCGGTTTATGTGCAACCCGGTTGGTTGCTCATAGGTACATTCAATCTTGTCCATTATTATTTGTACACTTCATTTGGAAGATTCTTTTGGATCCTTTGGCAAGCTTTTTAATCCGGATATGTCCAGATCGAGCGGCCAGGTTTGGCCCAGAACCGCGGACATCGAGCTCAGAGTATAAACATTTGAACCAGATACCTGAATGGATCCTGGTCAATCCTGAGGCTATTTATGCGCTTTTTGGCACTTACTAGAACAAACGTTCTGGCCAGATTACATGTAAAAAAAGAATTGCAAAATCTTGTCCACCAGACTGTACAAATGGACTGATGCGGATTAAATTGTACCTATGAGCAACCGCTCATACGAAACCGCCAGGAGGAAAAAATGTTCCACACTTTGACAAAGTCAGAACGTGCTTATACAATTGTCGCAGGATTACCACGCGCACAACAAATTACATTGATTACATTGCAATATGCAAATGGAAATGTTTC
>CAIKYX010000246.1 GCA_903831745.1 Oligoflexia bacterium | reverse complement strand
GCCCCGAAAGTGCTCGATCGGAAAGCAGCCATTTTGACCGACCCTGCAAGCTTTGCTTGCTTTTTAGCATAAAATAGTTTTAACTAATGATAAGTCCCATTATCACTACTTGAGATTTTAGGAAAAGCGCCATGGCTGCAAATAGCGAAAAAAACGATTCAACCGAACTTCAGGCCAAAATGTTGGCCGTCGAAGCAAAAATGAAAGCGAACGCGGTTCAGTTTCGGCTAGATCCGGCACTCGACGAGTATGCGAAGCAGTACATCAAAAAATCATTGGCCACGAATACTCTTCGTGCGTATAAAGAAGATATCACGCTCTTTCGTCATTGGTGCGAGAAGAGAGAAGTGCCTTATCTACCAGCTAGCCCAGCCACAGTGGCCAACTTCTTAGCAGCCCAAGGTGTTCAACAAACCCCTTGTCTGAAGATGTCTACTATTCGGCGCCGGGCAGCTGCCATTCGCTATCTTCATAAAATGGCAGATGTAGAGATGCCCCCCACTAATTCAGAAATCGTAAAGAAGACGATTGCCGGTATCATGCGCGAAAAACTCGTCGCCCCTCATAAAAAAGCATCGGCCACCGATGATCTGATTCACCGAATGGTCGATCAAATCGACACCTCCACCTTGATTGGGAAAAGAGATCGAGCCCTTATTTTGTTCGGATTCGCCGGTGCTTTCCGGCGCTCCGAACTGATCAGTTTAAAAATGGAGGATCTGGAAGCTCACCCCAAAGGCTTGCGGGTCATGATCCGCAAAAGCAAAACGGATCAAACAGGGAAGGGGAGAATCAAGCCTATTATTAGGGGTACCGGCGACATTCGTGGCAAAATTTACGGTCTGAGGGCAAAAATACCTTACAGACCGTAAATTCTCACATCTGATCGAATTAAAATCTTCAAAAATAGAGCACACCGAGTGAAAACCTAGTTTTTGGGCATAGCTCAAAGGCATTTTGTTCTCCTTCGGATGCCTTAAAATCCATACCCAGGACCACATTCAATATTGCCACTCCGTTGCATGTGAGCTTTAAATTGGGATAGATTATCCTGTGTTAAATGTATCTCATGATTACACTTGCCAGAAAATTTCATTGCAGTAATGTACTCCGAGCACAACATAAACTCAGATTCTGAATCAATATGTCCAAACCCATTATTATTTATCCCAGGATAAACCATTGAAAGTAAAATATTTCCTTCTGCAGCTGCCAGTGCATATTCTCTTACCATTGGAAAAGAGATTGTTGTAGTTGCTTCAGATACAACTCCGACATCAGCAGCAAAAGGCATAGTGCTTGAGGTTTGTTGAGAAACGTACGCTCCATGTAAATCCATCCACAGTAACTGAGCAGCTTCACGGTAGAGCGGTGATTTGGGTGGAATTGCTAGCAATAGATTGAGCGCATCTGTTCTATACGTACTCACTTCTGTTGAGGTTCGATCTAATTCCAATAATCTTTTTGCTTTTGCCATCCATGATATTGGGTGCTCAAGACTTTCAAATACAGTCATGGGTATGTCATGATTTTTCAGATATCCTACGGTTACTGGGATGTCCGCAAACGCTTGTGCTAATTCTGCCCCCGTTTTGTTGCCAAGATTATTATTGCTCAAATATAAAGTGGTCACTGAGGCGGGGATGGCCGCAAACGCTTGTGCTAATTCTGCCCCCGTTTTGTTGCCAAGAGAATTCCCGCTCAAATCTAAAGTGGTCACTGTGGCGGGGATGTCCGCAAACGCTTGTGCTAATTCTGCCCCCGTTTTGTTGCCAAGAGAATTCCAGCTCAAATATAAAGTGGTCGCTGAGGCGGGTGTATTTCTAACTCTATCCAATAAAGAAAGCGGTTGCGCAAACATAACTTAATCTCCTCCAAAATCTTGATAACCACACATGTGGATGTATTATTTTTCATTTTAAAAGCGTGGTCATTCTATCATGGTATTGACAAAAATACAAGTTATTTTATATTTCTGTAATTTCGTGTATTTTTGGTAAACAAAACGATCGTTTTATTTACCTTTGTGGTTTTAGTCTGAATGCCAATGCCGCAGCTTGATACCAATAGTAAATAAACAATGGAAAGGTTTCTATGGAAATGTTACCATGCGCATCCTTGAGTTACTTAACTAACATTATGGGGTTCTTTGAGCAGCGCCCCGAAAGTGCTCGATCGAAAAACATTCATAATATAATCAGCTGATTTCCCATAAATTTAAAGTTTTCAAAATGCAATATCATTGCATCAAAATCAAATAGCTTAATC
>CAIKYX010000245.1 GCA_903831745.1 Oligoflexia bacterium | reverse complement strand
TCGTTGAACTCGATGACGGCGTAGAAGGTCTCATTCACGTATCAGAAATGTCTTGGACAGAGCGAGTGAAGAACCCAAGCAAATTCGTAAAAGTGGGCGATGTTGTAGAATGTAAAGTTCTTGAAGTCGACACCCGCAACAAGCGAATCAGCCTCGGTATGAAACAGCTTCAAGAGAATCCTTGGGATGCTCTCGAACTCAAATACCCAGTGGGAACCATCATTGACGAAACAGAAGTTAAGTCTATTACTGACTTCGGTATGTTCGTTGACGTGGGCATGGGCATCGACGGTCTCGTTCACATCAGCGATATCAGCTGGAACAAGAAAGTCACCAATCCTGCCGAGAAATACAAAAAAGGCGACAAGGTTAAAGCTGTCGTTCTCGGAATCGATAAACAAGCTGAGAAATTCAGCCTGGGTATCAAACAACTCGAGCGCGATCCTTGGGAAAATATCAAATCCCGCTATCGTATTGGTCAGTCAGTAGACGGAACCATTACGAAGATCACTGACTTCGGTGCCTTCATGGAAATCGAAGAAGGTGTTGAAGGTCTCATCTACGTCAGCGAGCTTTCTGAGCAACGCGTAGAAAAAGTAGGCGATATCGTTAAACTTGGCGACAAAGTACGTGCCGAGATTCTTTCGATCGAGCCGAAAAGAGCGCCGTATCAGTCTCTCGATCAAGCAATCGCACCGTTCAGAAGAGCGCGCGAACTACGAGACTTACATGGGCGACAAGAACAAGAAGACCTCTATGGGCGATATCTTGGGTGATAAACTCAAGAACGCACTTCCAGGTTCAAAAGACGAATAGGTGTCCGACAACTTTTGGTTTAACCTCGCGTTAAGCTAAAGATAAAAATCAAAAAATTGAGGCCCCGAAGGAAATTCCTTCGGGGCTTTTTGCATTTAAGTATAAGGCTGCGACGAAGTGGCTTCGCCACTCGTAAGCAGCTGGAATGGGCAAGGTTAAGGCAGCCGGCATTCGGCTTTGTATAAGGCACAATCAGCGCAGCTTTATTTTCAAATAGCGTTTTCGCGCGGCTGCAGAAAATTTTTCAATGGCATATCGAAGCATGGTGCGAGGCATTTGAGCAGCCCACTGATCGAGAAACACTTCGAGTTGTTTACGATCTCGATTGCCCACTTCGCGGAGCATCCATCCTACCGCTTTATGAATCAAATCTTCCTTGTCGTTCATAAGCGTCGCAGCAAGCATTAGGGTCGGTGAAAACTCGCGCTGACGGATAAAATACGACGTGCCCATGATGGCGATCCGGCGATCCCACAGTGCGGGAGACTTCGATAAGGTTTTCAGAAGTTTTCGCGTTTCGGGATGCTCAAATAGGTAATGGCTGAGGATGTAGGGCACGGACGAGTCCACGAGATCCCAATTGTTGATATGTTTTTTATGAGTTACTAAAAAGCGAAACCGCGATTCTTGAGTGGGCGAATCGCCTAACTTTGCGGCTCGTTCGTATTGATCTCTGAGAATAAACAACGCGAGCAGGCGCTCTTCGTGGATCGGGGATTGTATTAATTTTTTAAGGTCTGGAAGGGTCGCGTTCGAAAACTTGCGAGCAACCGAACGGGTTTGCGGAACCCGTAAGCCCAGAAAGACATCACCGTGACCGTATTCGCCTGGGCCTGTTTTAAAGTATTGAGCATGATGTTTGGCGACCCTGGCGTTTTGGTGGATTCGAAGCTCGGCTTTTATCTTTTGCAAATCAGAAGGAGGCATATTCATTCGAGAAGCTAGCATTGAACCAGGGTATTTTAAAGTCAGTCGATGAAAATATTGCTCTACAATACCCGGAGTTTTTTTGATCAATCTTCCGAAATAGAATTTACTTCAGCTTAAACCCAAGTGCACTCTTTACCAGCTCGCCCGAATTCATCGCCAGAATTGCATGAATGTCTTTGCCGTTCGATTCGTACAGCGACTTTACCCATTGCCAGGCCCAAAGGTAGTGGGCAAAGCGCGGAACTCCGGCTGCATAATGATTGAGATTGTAGAGTTCGCGGTAGTGGCCGTGTTCTAGCACGCTATGAACCACTTCATTGATGTTCTCGCTTAGTTTGTGGGCAATTTTATACGAATCCTTGCTTTGGTAAACGTAACTTCCTGCAAAATGGCCGGGATTTAAGATTTCAGAAACGAGGCAACTTAAGCCCTCGCCGAAGAGGTGCTCGATCGTCGGAAGTTGTTTGACCATATCGTCGTGGTTGAGGGTGGGGCTTAGTCCCAAGTCGGTCCAGGTTTTACTTCGGTTTTCTGGGGCTACGTGCGTGAGTTCATGAGTGATTAAAATATCGCGGCACGTGTTCGACGGAAACTCCTCGTCCAAACCCAGAAACACTCGATGAGATCCTTCGTTAAATCGGGCATACCCATCCATCATGGTAAATGCGCCAAAGAGAACGACTTCGCCACGGAGTTTGACTCCTAGTAGCTTTTCGACGTCATTCATTTTTTTGGCCACATTGGCTTCGGCCTCTGCCGGATCGAGCGAGGTCAAAACCCGTTTTCGAAATGTCTTCCACTCTACCTCTTCGAGGAAGTCAAAAAAAGTGACTCCGCGAAAAATCAGAAAATCATCAAGGAGTGGCTGCAGGTAATTGAGGTGCGGGTCGAGGTAGTTTTGGTCAAAGGATTTTTTGTCCGGACGGTCAGTCCATTGAGTGAGGCAGTCCGTAAGTGTAGGAAGAAGGTTGATGAGTTTCATTTGGCTACGCTTTCATTTTAGCGTCGAAAATTGGCATAGTCATTGCTTTTTTAAATGGAAGGGATGATTTCAAACCAATTCGGGGGAAATTATGAACTTTGAGAACGTAAAGAACAAATGGATGAATACTTGGGGCAAATTTACCGAGAAGAACGCCGCTCAGTTGCTGGATAAGGCCGAAGACGGAATTCAAAAGCTGAGGCGCCGTCTGGGAGCCAAAACAAAGAGCAAGTCAGAGATGGATGAGTCCGACGAAGAGCGAATGGATAATGAATCCTTGACGCATTAAGGAGTGGCGGGCGTTTGGGTCGAGCGAATCATGTCGACTGCAAAGTCACGATCGCTACCATCCGGATCACGCACTCTGCGCCACCATTTCCAGAACTTGCTCTGTTCAGGATGAAATCCGGAAACGGCCACACGTCCTTTTCCGTAGGTAGATTCGATTGCAGCAATCTTACCGTCTTCATAGCGGCCGATAATCTTGACTTGGTACTGGGCAATGTCCTGATCCGATAGGGTAATGAACGGCCCGCCTGCGTAGTACATGTAGCGGGTACCGGTGGTGATGCTTACAGGCAAAATCATCCAGGGAGCATCACCCCTTAAGAGTTCAGTCGAACCCGGCACTAATCCCAATCCGGTTTTTCCGGAGGTGCCGATTTTGGCGGTACTCAGAAACATCCCTGCACAGAAACCTACGTAGGCGCCACCTTCAGAAACAAAAGATCTGATCTTATCTAATAGGGGCGCGCCCATGCTTTTTGCTGCGGTCACTGATTTTCCGCCAGGTTGAATCCAGACGTTTGCTCTGTCAAATACCGAAAAGTCTTTGAATCCGGGCCTGATTCTCTTCACTGTCATGCCGGCCTGTTTTGCCACTGCCACTGCGTTCGAAGTGCAGTTAGGAAAACAAGATCCCGGTCCGTCCCAGATCAAGGCTAAGGGAGCATGGCCAGCGAATGAACTCAAAGGCACCCAGAGTAACAGCAGAATGGATTTTTTCATCTTCTTAGATTTTATCCCGCTCACCCAAAATACACATTGAAAAAGCGTGAGTCTGAAAGTCGGCGCGTTGTTGCGATGTGGCATTTGACGAAAATATTAGAGTTTGGCGAAAATACTGATTACAGTAAAAGGGGGATGCAAAGGGAGAGAGATGCTTCAAGTTAAAAACATACCTGGATATTGTGCCGTAGTTGCAATCGCTGGACTTGCATTCAGCCAGACTTACGTTCAAGCCGCCACCGAAGTCAGTTTTAGCAATCGAGAGTTAAACGCTTCTATGGTCTTGATGAGACCCCAGCTGAACACGATCGAAATCGTGGGCCATACGGGTGAGTTCGAGCCTGCGCCATCGCTTAAGTTGCTCGGAGTCGAGCATGAAGAGTTCAATGTCGACCTTTCATGGTTAGGCGACGTCATTGGCGTCGAATTCAATCACTTAAAATCCGGAGCGCCTTCGCTTCTGTTCGAAACTAATGGGTTAAAACTTGTTTTTCCGATTCAGGACAGCGAGCACGTGATTCGATGTCGATTAGGAAGCATCAGCGTCGAAGGCGTCAGTCTGGTGGCAATGCTTTCTTGGCGTTTGAATCCGGATGGAACCCAGGATCTGATCTTATCTGAAAAAGATGTCATCGGAAATATCTATGGAACGGGCGTGCTCAGAAACGAATTTATTCTCAATCGAACCAAGATTTTTCTGATGAATTTGCTTGCGCGAAAAGTGGTGCAGATTCTCGACAAACCAGAAGTGCAAAAAGGAATTCAAAAGGGCCTTCTGGGATGGAGTCGTTTTTACTTGGGTGAAGACAATAAGACGATTGTTCGCAGGTCACTTCAGTTTTATAACAAAGGAGTAGGGGGCAGCGGCCTTTCCTATCAGGTAGAATAATAAATGAAAATTGCACTCATCGGGATTTTTGGCGTACTCGGAGTCATGGCTCGATTCTATCTCGGTAATGTCATTACCAAATCAATTTCTTCTGATTATCCCTTCGGAACGTTTGTCATCAATATGTTGGGTGCATTTCTCATTGGTGTCATCTACGTTATCGGCACTGAGCGACTCTTTCTGCCCGATGATATCAGATTGGGGCTCATGATCGGTTTTCTGGGCGGGTTCACCACATTTTCTGCGTACTGTATCGAAGTGGCTCGTTTGATTGAAGATGCCAGGTATTTTTATGCGATTCTTTATTTCGGTCTCAGCCCCATTCTAGGTGTAATCGCAGTGTTTTCAGGGCTTGCGTTAACCCGCTTTCTGCTCGGCACTAAGGTTCTATGAACCCATTCATCCTGAAGATCGGTTTGATTTCGTTTTTCTCGGACCTCTCTTCAGAATTCCTCTATCCGATTACCCCTGTATTTCTGACCTCGATACTGGGTGCCTCGATGGCGTCAGTAGGGATGATTGACGGGGTGGCCGAGTTTGTATCGAGTGTGTTGAAATATCGTGCGGGCGCTTTTTCCGACAAGCTTCAAAAACGAAAACCCTTCGTCATTGCAGGATATGCCCTGGCAACAGTTGCAAAAGGAATGATCGGTTTTGCGACCGGAATTTCGGGGGTATTTGCCGGACGGGTTCTCGATCGTGCCGGAAAGGGCATCCGAACTTCGCCTCGCGATGCATTGATCGTGGATATGATTCCCAAGGAGAATCTGGGGTATGCATTCGGGGTTCATCGGGCGTGGGACACTGCCGGCGCGGTGTTGGGGCCGCTCGCCGCTTACTTTTTGCTCAAGCATTGGACGCATTCACTGAGCATTCTTTATTTCTATTCGATGATCCCGGGTGCAGTTGCGGTTTTCATTTCGTTCAGCATGTCCGAAAAAAAGGTTCTGGCTGGGAGTGTGCCGAAAACGAAATTGCCGAAGGCAAGCTTGCGCGCTCTTCCGAAACGGTTTTTCATTTATATCGTGGCTTGGTGCCTCTTTTCGCTCGGAAACTCGAGTGATGCTTTTTTGATTCTGAAAGCAACACATGCTTCGTTCAGTCTGGAACAGGCAATCCTCCTTTATTGTTTTTTTAATTTCACTTACGCGGCGTCGAGTCCATATCTTGGTAAACTATCCGATCGCTACGGAAAAAAAATTGTACTTCTACTTTCACTCGTTCTTTTTTCATGTATTTATCTGGGGTTTGGCTTTTCGAAAGACCCGGCCCATTTTTGGGCATTGTTTGGGCTTTATGGTCTTTTCATGGGCATGTCGGAAGGAGTCGGCAAAGCCATGGTCGGAGAGCTGGTTCATTCGGATTTAACCGCAACCGCTCAGGGCTTTTTTGGAATGGCGACCGGCATCTGCAGTTTAATCGCAAGCCTCAGTGCCGGTTTGCTCTGGGATCACCTGGGCTCAACGATCCCTTTTCTTTATGGGGGCGCGATGGCGACGCTCGGTGCGGTGGTTTTTTTCTTATGCGTGTACAAAGTCAGGGATGAGTAGCATTCCTGTTTCTGTGCCGTCGATCCTATCTTGATTCTCGGAATCATCCCGATTTCTTCTTAATAAATGGTCACAGGTTTTCCAGCCACTTTTGAATCCACCGAGTACTCGTTGACCTTGTGAAGTCACCCAGGAAGTAACCCTTTGTATGACGGACTCGACTTGTTCGAGGCGCTTGATGGTCCAATCCGGTTTTTTGGTAATTAAGGTGTACATCGTTGCGGCCACCAGTAACGTGGCAAAAGTGGTGGGGCGAAATTCAAATACTTGCAGATCGATCCAAACCGGTAGGTGTCCTTTGGCATCAATTGCGCCAATGATGGCCGAGATGGGCAAAACCACAGCACTGTAGGCCACTGCGAGGTAGCGTTTGTTCTTTAAGAGAACATCGCGTTCTGATGCGATCAATGTACTGGTAAAAAAGCTGATCACGTTGGTAATGGCAAGTTGGGTGAGGGTGTTACGATGCCCGGCGAGTTCCCAAAAGGCGGCAGAAACCGCGAAGTCGTAGAGAGTGTTTTTCGTCCACCTCCAGAGTTTGTCTTTGTTGATCCAGGAACGTTCTGGATTGATGACATTGTAATTATAGAAATTATTATAGCTTTGGTTAAAGACATTATGGGCAATGGTAAACACGGCCATCGCTGCAATGTAGCGAAGTGCCACTTCGCTCGATACTCTCGAATCACTGAGCCAGATAAAGCTCGTCATCCCGACTTTAATCGGAAATGCCCAAAGCATTCCCATGACCCAGTCTTGGGGCGAAGGTTTACTGTAGAGACTTCGGGTAACTGCGACCTTCTGTCGAAAAAACTCGCAGATTTTCGAGGGAACACTGAGTCGGATGATCGGAACTTTGTTTGAAATTTGGGTTGGAACATCTGCCGGATGTCCTTCTTCTTCGAACACCATCACCGCATGGTCGTTGTCGCCACTTTCATTCAGTATGGTCTTTGCCGCCTCGCCCAGTTGTTCGAGATCTGCGGGTGGAGTCTGATTCAGATCTCCGACCGAACCATATTGAAATTGATAACTGCCCCGGTCGTCGCCTATTTGAACTTCGGCCGAGCCTCCTTGGCTTTGAAAGGGGTCGTCAGCGTGGGCGCTCATGCTCAGGGTGATTAAAAACAAGCTCAAGAAAAACGACATGAGCGGACTATAAACTGATTTAGTGTAATATCAACAAAATTAATTTAATAATCCGATCAGGAAGTTTTAAAGCGAGACGGCATAAAGGAGGGTAACAATAGGTAGTTTTTGGGTTTTTTATCCCGAAGTTGTAAATCGCGCGAGCGGGTGTTAGATTGAGTTGGTTCACTCATGGGGGCCCTTAGCTCAGCTGGTTAGAGCAGTCCGCTCATAACGGATTGGTCAGGGGTTCAAGTCCCTTAGGGCC
>CAIKYX010000244.1 GCA_903831745.1 Oligoflexia bacterium | reverse complement strand
CATTTAGAGCAGTGCCTAGAACTGAGTGGTAACTGGCTTCTCAAAATGCTGGTTGATCTTATTCTGTAAGATCGCATCCGCAATAAAGCCCATCCCGAAAATTGCCAGAATTAAGGCCAAAATCGCATCAGAAGTATCTTCCTGCCCCGTAGCTTTCGCAAAATCATCTACCTTCAGATACTCGTGATAAATGTAATAGACTCCGCAGGTTACCATTGAAAGCAAATAAAATTTCCAGTAAACGTACTTTTCACGCTTGAGCATTTCGTTCAGTGCTTTGCACTGATGGTACTGAAGCACCATGTTCCACAAGCTGCAGGTGCAGACGGTTAAAATCAAATCAACCGCAACACTTCGAATATGGGGTGACGGCGGATTGGTGTTTACAGCAGATGTTTGATCCATAAAAGATTCCTATCGAAAATAAGGGTGTTCACTTCATTCGCAAGTTTGGGTTTACCACAAAATGAAACCGAGAGACCGGCTTCTTTCATCATTAGAATATCATTCGCACCGTCGCCGACGACTATCGTTTGTGCACTCGTACAATTTTGGCGCTCCTTTAAGTCGTGCACGAACTTTTGTTTGCCGACCGCATCGATGATGGGTTCTTCGACTTCACCCGTGAGCATCCCGTCTTCATCGGTCAGTAAATGGTGGGCATGCACTTGCCCTAAGCCCAGTTGTCTCTGAAAATGATTGAGCACAAAATCAAAACCACCACTGACGACTGCCGTAAATGTATTTTGGTGATGAAGCGTGCGAAGCAGGTCGTCTGCGCCCGGACTGAGAGTGAGTGAGGTGAGTAAGGTTCTTGCTTCGAAGAGTGGCATGCCCTTGAGGTAAGCGACTCGAGCTTTTAAAGATTGTGTGAAATCGAGTTCTCCGCGCATGGCGGCTTCAGTCAGTATCGAGATTTCTTCGAACACGCCTTTCATGCGCGCGAGTTCGTCGATCACTTCTTGATCAATCAGCGTGCTGTCCATATCAAAAACACAAAGCCGCTTCGGAATCTTTGATGCTTCTTCGCTGACAAAGCTCAGTGCATAGGGCAATGAAGACATTTCTGAAAGATGCTCATCCCACAGCGATGTTCGAAAATCCTCGGCCTGATCGTGGTTTTCGAAACTAAGGGCGTAACAAATATGAAGTGATTCTTTAGGTTCAAATCGGGGCATAAAGGTAACACCCGAATTGCTCAGCAAAATCGGCGCCCCCACTTTAGACAGATGCTCGTTTACCCAAGCGAAAAGGCCCTCTACCGACAAGCCCGCACCTTGGGTGTGGGTCTGGGGCAGAACGGGGCCAATCCACTTCAAATAATAACTAGGCATTTCGATTGATGTTATTCAAGTCTTCAAACATGTTTTCAGGCGCTTTACAAAATTCTCTTCGCCTTTACGCAACCAAACGCGGGGGTCGTAATACTTTTTGTTTGGAGAATCCTGGCCTTCAGGGTTTCCGAGTTGCCCTTGAAGATAAGCGCTTTTTTCGACGTAATAGTTTTTAACACCTTCCCAGAATGCCCATTGCATGTCGGTGTCGATGTTCATTTTGATCACGCCGTAATCGATGGTCTCTCGAATCTCTGCTTGGCTTGATCCTGACCCACCGTGAAAGACGAAATTCACAGGCTGAGTGCCGGTATTGAATTTTTTCTGGATGAAGTCTTGCGAGTTTTTCAAAATTTTAGGAGTCAGCTGAACGTTGCCCGGCTTGTAAACGCCGTGCACATTTCCGAACGAAGCAGCCACCGTAAAAGAGTTGCCCACTTCTTTTAAATGCGAGTAAGCATAAGCGACATCTTCAGGTTGGGTGTAGAGCTTGGCATTGTCGATGTGGGTGTTGTCGACGCCATCTTCTTCGCCACCGGTCACGCCGAGTTCGATTTCAATTGCGATTTGCATGGTTTGCATGCGTTTAAAGTAGTTCGCGCAGGTCTCGATGTTCTCTGCCAAGGGTTCTTCTGAGAGGTCGAGCATATGCGAAGAAAACAGTGGTTTTTTATGCGTTTGATAATGAGCTTCACTCATTGTGAGCATGCCGTCGATCCAAGGCAAAAGTTTTTTAGCCGCATGGTCGGTATGAATGACGACGGGCACGCCATAGTGTTCCGCCATGAGCTGGATGTGCATGGCGCCGCTTACTGAACCTAGAGCAGCTGCTTGGTCGTTTGCGAGTTTTAAGCTTTTTCCGGCATAGAATTGTCCGCCACCATTCGAAAATTGAATGATCACAGGAGAGTTTACAGCTTTCGCCGTTTCGAGTACGGCGTTTACTGAATCGGTTCCGATGACATTGACGGACGGGAGCGCAAAATGCGATTCTTTAGCGTGTTGATAAAGGTCCTGAAGGGCTTGTCCAAAAACGATTCCTGGTTTGAATTTCATGCAAATATCGTCTAAATAAAAACAATTCTTGGCAAGCGTGTTTTGCGTTGGTAATTTTTAGTTCAAATCATGGCACAAACTAATAGGCAACCCTCGGTTGCACTGTCTACAGAACCGTATAAGGGAACGCGAGATTTTTACCCAAAAGACATGCAGTTTCGAAACTGGATGTTCGGCAAACTTGCGAAAACTGCGCGTTCTTTCGGGTATTTAGAGTACGGTGGGCCAATGCTCGAGAGTTTCGACCTCTACGCTGCAAAAACCGGCGAAGAAATTGTCAATCAGCAACTCTATTGGTTGATCGACAAAGGCGATCGAAAAATTGCAGTTCGGCCCGAAATGACGCCGACGCTCGCACGAATGGTGGCGGCCAAGATCAACGAACTTCCTCGCCCCATCCGACTCTTTAGTATTCCGAATCTTTGGCGCTATGAAAGGCCCCAGCGTGGCCGCTTACGCGAACACTGGCAGCTCAATGTCGATGTTTTGGGGGGAGACCCGCTTTATGCCGAGGCCGAGCTGCTTACGCTTGCAGTCGAGCTCATGCGCTCTTTTGGTGGGGCCGAACGAATTCAGGTTAAAGTAAATCACCGAAAATTGATGGACGCTTTTTTTACGAAGACTCTTGGACTGAGTTCCGCTCAAGCGCATCAAGTGGTAAAAGCGATCGACGCAAAGGATAAAGTCTCTGAAGATAAATTTAAAGCGTGGATGACCGAAGCTGGCGTTCGCGAAGATCAGTTCGAACAGCTCACTCGTTTTTTTTCATCAGACATCGCCACCGTCGTAAAGGAAGTTCCATGCGAAGGTGCAGACCATTTGCAAAAATTATTTGCCATGCTGAAGGAAAGTGGTGTGGGCTCGCAAGTCGTATTTGATCCGACCGTCATGCGCGGGCTTGATTATTATACCGGCACCGTTTTTGAAATCTACGATACGAGCCCCGAAAACAATCGGGCCATGTTTGGCGGCGGTCGCTATGACAACCTGATGGGTATTTTTGGCAAAGAGGCGCTCTCGGGCGTGGGATTCGGCATGGGTGATGTGTCGCTTCAGAATTTTCTGGATACTCATGGGCTTACTCCAAAATTTGCTTCCGAAATCGACGTCATGGTTACGCTTCCTAAAGAAGAGTATCGTGCAACTGCCGAAACGATCACGCGAGACCTCCGTTCGGTTGGCCTGAATGTGATTACTCCACTTGCAATCGGTTCATTCGGCAATCAGCTGAAGCTTGCGACTCGTCAAGAAGCTAAGCTCGCGGTGTTGTTTGGTGATGATGAGATGAAACTAGGGGCAGTCCTTTTAAAGAATCTGGCAACCGGAGAGCAAGTGACGATTTCTACCGCCGAAGTGTGTGCAAAAGCGAGACAGTGGCTGAGCTGAAACATCAGTGATGAAGTGGCCCGGTTATTAAAACTTAAGTCGATGCAGTGCCTTGGGCGGCCTCCCTGTTTTTTTAACCTAAAGATATTTACTAAATTCAACTACAGGCTTATTGGCTGACTTTAAAACCTAGCTCAAGCGAACAAACTCATGTGAGTTTACGGGTATTATCGCTCGTTAAAGCGAGCTTGGAACAAAAATAAATCATTGGAATTATGCATGACTAAGCGGCTTCAGCAAAATCCTCTATATATTGCTTCAAGTTTTGAGCGATAGTTTTTAGGGTCTCAAAATGGTCGTTGTCAGTTGCGAGCACCATTAAACCAAAGAGCACGGCTTCCTCAATCGCCTTAGCATGACTCACGTTATGCACCTCACTGAAGGTTTGGAGCTTTCGGTACATCAGGTAACGGATGGGTACTGTCTCTTTTGATTTATTTCCTTTGCTCAAATGCTTTTCAGAATGATGACTTGCAAAATATTTTTTTAGTTCAGGAAAATCGGCACGATTCACAATGTGGTTAAAGTAATAAAATGCTAATGCCTTAATAAAGGGCACCTTTTTCATACTAAAATGCGCAGCCTTCTTTTCAATAAACTGGTGTGAAGCTTCATGAAATGTCGGCTGGGGTTCGACGATATTCTTGATCATGCGCTTTCCCCATTCGTCTATTTCACGGCGAACTTTCGGAGTGAGCGCGTAGTGTTTACATTTTATGCAAACAGCAGTTTTTGTAGTAAATATTTCTTTTCCCATGGAAATAGAGACTTTTTCTTCGCTCACCGTCGTATCGGTTTCACAATTTGGACAGTAGTGCTTCATAAACTCTCCTCGTCTTCACTTCTCGGTGATTGAATCGTAAATTAAATCACCAGCTTTACATCATCATCTTGGGTAAAATACCCTTTGAGATCCAAAACATAAGAAAACCCTTTGCCTTCAGACGTAAGCGGTTTTTTGATCACCGCTGTAGAGTCGGGCAGGCGCAATATCGGCTTCAAATAATCGTCAGGAAGGTTCGGTGGAGTTCTGGTCCAGATCGGATAGCGATCTTCCTCTATCGCAAACTGGATTTTTCTCAGGTGCGTTGGCTCGGCATGGAACTTAGTAGAAAACTTTTCGTCTTTCAGCGCCAAAGATTGCTGCCGCTTTCTTTTTTTAAGCATACCGTAATCATGGTATAACTGCAAACTCAAATACCATGATTACGGTATTTAGATTACTTTTTAGGCCTATTAGCGGTGTTTGCAAGGAAATTACTTAATGTATTCAAGGAGAAGGTACCGTCATTTTCAACTCACTTGAAAAAAAATAGGGGCGGGGTAAAGTTTAAATAACTCAGGAAGTTTGGATTATCCAACTATCCTTGATCCTTTAAGGGGAAACAAATGAAGAGAATTTATATTATCCTAACGTTGGTTGCGGGATTTGTTGGCGTTGAATCTTCGAGCTTTGCCGTCGGAACATTTCCGAGCAGCGTCGGTGGACAATACTGTTGCAATGACACGAGTTGTACCCACTGCGCGACGGGCGGTACATGTTGCGGCAGTAGTATTGGTGTTCAGCTGAATTGCAGCGTAGGCAGCGTGCCTACTCCGGGAAGTCCACCGGTGTGCAAGTCGTCAGGCAAAGTTACGATCCCTGGCGGGACTAGTTAATTTATATATATTGCCAACCCGGCAATTACGCTCCATCTATATTTAGCTGAGATTAGTTTTTAATTCCGCGCCCACCCTTTTCGTTTTTGAGAGGGTGGGTTTGCGTTTAAGACTGCAAGGACCAAGCTGAAAATAAACTTTTAGTCCACGAGTCAGGCCATTTTTCGTATCGCACAGGAATCAATCTCAGGTCATCAGTCGCGAACGGGTATAATCACGAACCTTAAAAAGCAAAGCGGTCCGACTCAAAACAGAGAGGTAGTTTCCACTTCTCTTCTTGAGATCTGATTGCAAGCATCTCACGCTATTATCCAAAGCCGCATCTTGCTCTTCCGCCCGAAATATATCCGCTAACTACCAATAAAGTAGAAGATAGAGTCGATGCAGTGCCTTGGGCGGCCTCCCTGTTTTTTTAACCTAAAGATATTTACTAAATTCAACTACAGGCTTATTGGCTG
>CAIKYX010000243.1 GCA_903831745.1 Oligoflexia bacterium | reverse complement strand
GTATTTTTCTTCGATTTTTCTCACGACATAAAGTGGTAAACCTTCATTAACTAACATGGCGGAGTGGCCTAAACCGAAATTATTGTTTGAAAATGCCGCAAGTTGCATTGTGTCTTTAAATAAACATGGGCCTGCCGAAAAGCCGGCATTTGGAAGATCTGCAGCACGAGGGTAGTCAAATGTGATTGCCTCACGAATTCTTGAGAAATCTAAGCCGGCCTCGTTACTCATAAGCCAGAATTGATTGGCTGCCGCAAACTTTATGTATCTCCAAACATTGGTGAAAAGTTTTGCCAATTCTGCTTCTTCGGGTGAGACAGTCATCGTGTTAACACCAAGAGACTTGAAGAGCTCTATTGCTCTCGCTGCCGCTTGTTTGCTATCGGCTCCGACAATTTGTGGGAGCTCTCTGAGCTCCTTTAAAGCTTGCCCTTCTAAAATTCTTTCTGGGCAGAAAGTAACGTCTGGCGTTAAACCATTCGACTTGAGCAAGGCAGTTACCCGAGCAGTTACGCCAGGGAAAAGAGTGCTCCGCAGTACCACTAATTGCGACGAATTCATATAAGGAATGCAAGCAGAAATTGCAGCGACAACAGAATTGGGATCTGGGTTAAGGTGCTCGTCGACTGGAGTCCCGATGACGACTATAACAACATCTGCCGATTCAATAACCCGGTGGTCAGTCGTTGCACTGAAACTTTTGTTGCCAAGGGTTTGTGTAAGAAGTTCCTGCGCTCCTTCTTCAAAAAACGGCATTACTCCTGAATTAATCAAATCCACTTTAGGGTGGGAAATATCTAAAGCCGTGGCCTGGTGCCCTGAATTTGCTAACACTATGGTTAGAGGGAGCCCAACATGCCCCCCTCCACCGACGACCACAATATTCGACACTCTATTAGCGTAGTCGAGTGCCTCTCAGAATTCTAGAAGATTAGTGCATTCAAGGCGAATATTTCTTCGTGAAAATTCCCAAATGGGTGCTTAATTGAGGACACCTTTTTGTACCCGAATCCTTCAAGGAGGTTAATGATTATTTGTGATTGGTCAGATCTCATATCGTCGCCGTGTTTTTCGAATTGAACAATTCCAATATTGTGATTTTTTAGCATATTTGTGGCTCCTTGGAAAACGGCAAGTTCATGGCCTTCCACATCCACTTTTAGAATCGAAATTTTTAGGATTTGCCGGCTTTCACAAAATGAATCGAGTCTTTCGACGTCGACCAGGATAGATTTATTGGCATTAGTCTTTTTTTGCAACAGTATCCGATTCTTAACTTTATATTATTGTGAATCCAAATTAGGTAGTTCAAAACTTGAAGTTTCATCTAAAACAGATTCATAAAATGGAATTTTATTTTTAGAGGAACTTAATCCAAGTTTGTGAAGATAAACATTTTCGTAGGACTGATTTTCTAGATTGCTTTCTAATTTCCTAAATGTTGATGGAGATGGCTCAAAAGAATGAATTGAAGCCAAAGGATTCAAACTTTTAAAGAACTTAATCGATTGACCTTTGTTTGCGCCAACATCAAAAATCAGCACCCCCCCCACTAAATTGCGGATAGCTCAAGTTTTTACTAAAAAGCTCGCGATAAAAAGTACTCAATTTTGGATAAAAGAAGAGTGCTTCAAGTGCCCACAAAATCATCGAAATGGTTTTAACATACCCGCCGAGGACTTTTTTAAAGAGTTCTTTAAGCGCTTTCATTTTCACTTTCCCAGGCTCTTCTGCCAGCCAATAGCTCAAGCCCACGTTCGAGTGTCATAAATTCAACGGTATCTCCACGTCGCAAAGTTGCATTCGTTTCACCATCGGTTATGTACATACCGAAGCGGCCATCTTTGATGATGATGTTTTTGCCGGTGGCGGGGTCTGCGCCGAGTTCTTTGAGTGGTGGTTTTGGAGCGCCGCGGCGTCGGACTTTGGGTTGTTTGTAGAGCTCGATGGCTTCATCGAGAGTGATGGTGAAGAGCTGATCTTCTGAAGTGAGAGTGCGGCTGTCGGTGCCGTGGGTCATGTAGGGACCGTAGCGACCATTTTGTACTGTGATGGGAACTTCGTCGTAATCACCAAGTGTTCTTGGGAGTGACATCAGTTTTAGTGCGTCATCTAGTGTGATGGTGTCTAAGGACATTGTTGAAAGAAGTGATGCTGTTTTCGGTTTAGGGGCATCTTTCTTTTTGCGGGGTTTCTTTAGTTCACCTGTTTTTTTATCGG
>CAIKYX010000242.1 GCA_903831745.1 Oligoflexia bacterium | reverse complement strand
CGCAAAAAGGCCAAAGAAGAGGTTTATGTTCCTAGTCTACCTGCCGAAGTAAAAGAAGGCGATTGGGTGAAAGCCGAAGTGGTGTTCTCTGAAGACGCCGAATCTGGATCCGCTGGATTAGTAACCGCGAAAGTGGTCGAGGTGATCGGGCCCGAGTTACCTGCGGTTTACGATATTCAGATGGTGGCGGGCGAGTTCAATCTCAAAGAACATCATTCGTTCGAGGCCGTTAAACAAGCCGAGAGTTATCAGCTTAAGATTCCAGGCGAAGACGAAAAAGATCGCACCGATCTTCGATCGATTCCGTTTATGACCATCGATGGAGAGCGCGCTCGCGACTTCGATGATGCAGTATACGTCGAACGGATTAAGGGCGGTGGGTTTCGATTGTGGGTAGCCATCGCAGATGTCTCTCATTACGTAAAAGAAGGCACGCCACTTGACGATGAGGCGTATCAGCGAGGCACGAGTGTGTACTTTCCAGAACGCGCCTTTCATATGCTCCCGCGCGCCTTATCCGAAGAACTCTGTAGTCTTAAGCCCAATGTTCCGCGGTTGGCAATGGCAGCATCGATTGAATATTCAGCCAAGGGCGAAAAGGGCAAGATCGAGCTGTTTGATACGATTATCCAATCGCGCAGACGAGCGACTTATACTGAAATCGAAGCCGAGAAGGATCGACCTGAACATCAGGATATGTTTGCCCTTTACCAGATCCTAAAGCACCAGCGCCATATGCGCGGGTCGATTGATTTCGACTTTCCGGAAGCCGAGATCATCCTTGATGAAAAAACTGGCGAGCCAAGTGATATCATCGTGCGCGGGCGGAATGATGCCCATCGTTTGATCGAGGAATTCATGATCGCGGCCAATGAATCGGTTACCGAATGGATCATGGAGCAGGAGCTTCCGTTTGTTTACCGGATTCACGAAGAGCCGTCGTTCGAGGCGATCGAGAAGTTCAGAAAACTTTCAAAAAACATGGGGGTAAAGTTTTTAGACAAAGGCGGCATTCCTCGACCAAAGGTACTGGCCGAATTCATTCGCACCCTGAAGGGGCATGCGGCGGAGCCGGTTCTTGCGACGGCACTTCTTCGTTCGATGAGACAGGCAATCTATAGTGCAACCCATGGCGAACATTTTGGTCTCGCTTCAGAGGGGTATACTCATTTTACCTCTCCGATCAGGCGTTATCCCGATCTCGTAGTTCATCGCCAGCTTCGGGCTGCACTTCAGGGGCACAAGCGTAATCTCGAAGAGCTTCAAGAAAAATTAAACGAAATTGCAGAACATTGCAGTTATCGTGAACGAGTAGCCTCCGAGGCCGAACGCGAAGCCATTCGTTTCAAGCAGATTCGCATGATGCAAAAGCATCTCGGCGAAGAGTTCGAAGGCAAAGTTGTGGGCTTGATGGAAAAAGGAATGTTCATCCAGCTTTGGCACCCTTACTGCGAAGGCATGGTGCCGGTCGAATCGATTGGCGATGACTTCTATCAATTCAATGAAGAGCGCATGGTTCTAGCCGGCCGACGAAAGAAGCGAACCTTTCAGATTGGTACCATGGTGAACATTCGGGTGGTCAAGGTCGATCTCGACTCTAGGCGGGTCGAGTTCGAGTTGCTGAAGGATCAGCCCGAGCAGCATCGTAAAAAGGAAAAGTAATGGGTTTAGTCAGAAAGAGCATTCAGATCTCGCGTGCCATGAAAAGCGCATCCCGCTTTAAAGACATTCTTTCGGTATTAAGCCGCCATGGGTTCGGCGATGTGATCGAGAGGATGGGGCTCGGGGGATACCTTCCCAGGCGGGTACTGAAATGGGCTGATGCCGATAGCGGCAAGAACCTGGGTGAAAGAATGCGCCTAGCCTTCGAAGAGCTCGGGCCTACGTTTGTCAAACTCGGACAAGTGCTCTCGATGCGTCCAGACCTCATTCCTGAACAAGTGATCGACGAATTGGTCAAGCTTCAGGATGACGTTCAGCCGTTACCCTTTCAAACCATTAGAGAAGTTGTTGAATCAGAACTGAAGTGTCCGATTCAAAATGTGTTCTCGATGTTCAAGGAAACCCCGCTTGCCTCGGCCAGTATCGGTCAGGTTCATCATGCCAGGCTTAAAACCGGTGAAGATGTGGTGGTAAAAGTCTTAAGGCCCGAGATTCGCAAAATCATCGAACGCGACATCAATTTGATGACCTTGATGGCCGATTTGCTCGAGAAGTATTTTCCTGAGCTTCGGGTTTTGAATCCGAAAGTCTTTGTCGAAGAATTCTTTAAGACCCTGAAATACGAGCTCGATTTTAATATCGAAGCAAACAACATCGTAAAAACAGAGAAGAACCTTGCCGAGTTCGAAGGCGTGGTGATTCCGAAGGTGTTTCGTCAGTACTCGACCGAGAAGGTGCTCGTACTCGAGAAATTAGAGGGCATCCGGTTAAACGATAAAGAAACCATTGCTCGCTCGAATATCGACAAAAAGAAAATCGCAGAAATTGGCGCCCGTGCGTTTTTGTATTCGGTTTTAAAATACGGATTTTTTCACGGAGATCTTCACGGCGGAAACCTGTTTATTCTACCGGGCGATAAGCTCGGAATCATCGATTTTGGTATTGTGGGTCGTCTTTCTCAAAAGTCGCGCGACCAATTGGCCACTATGGTATGGTCGCTGCTTCAGGAAGACTACGAAACACTTTGTTATACCTACGCAGACCTGGGATCATCCGACACCTCGATCGATTTTGATTCGTTTCAGCGAGAAGTCAGAAACGTGCTTTCGCCTTATCTGGGTCTCAGTCTCGACGAAGTCAATACCGGACGGGTTTTGATTGAAGCAACCAAGGTTGCGGCTAAATACAACATTCGGGTTCCCGGTGATTGGATGCAGGTATTTCGCGCGATTGTGACGATGGAAGGCATGGGGCGGATGCTCGATCCTGATTTCGACATGATGAGCATGGGCGAAACGCTGATTAAGGACCTCATTTCGATTCAGACATCACCCAGTCGTTTAAAGAATGAAGTTTTTAAGATGTCGAAGGACGTGATTGCGTTACTCGATGTACTGCCTCGAAATATCCGGTGGGGCTTAAGAAAGCTTGCGAGAAACGATTACGCGATTGAATTCAAATCGCCAGAGCTGGCGAGAATCAACACGCAAATCGATCGTGGATCGCGCCGAATCTCGCGGGCCTTAGCGAGTACGGGACTGATGATTGCAGGCGCAATACTTATGCATTCCGATAAGGGCCCTCAGTGGGGTGATTATCCTGCAGGAGGAGTTGTGCTCGTTGTGCTCGGCGTGTACTTTGCGATGAGGCCGGGCAAGTAACGAAGCTCAAAAAATGATGGGTACCTCCGGCGTCGCAGGTGATAAATTTTTTTTCGACTTTGATTCGGATCAACAACGCTGAAACCTGAATTAAACAAAATATAAGAATTAAGCGTAAAGAGTTTGCTTTAATTTCGAGCCTTGATATCGATATTTTATGACCAAAATTAACTTGAAGGTAGATGGGAACGCTTTAAATACCACCCATTTTAATGCGATCAATCCCGTCTGCCAAGTTCTGTTTGCGGTGGGAAGTGGAGGCAACCCGGAACGTCATCTTCCTTTACTTACTTTCTTATCTGAAAATAACTGCTCCGTGATCGCACCCCATTTTGATCGACTCGTTTCGCCAGAGACGAGCGTAGATGACTTGCTCTTGCGAGCAGGAAATTTAAAATTCGCGCTGGATCATGTTTTTGATCCGAACTTGCCTGTATTCGGAATTGGCCATTCGATTGGCGCGACCTTATTGTTGGCCCTTGCGGGCGGCCATCTGTGGATGAAAAATGGTGAACGTCTCGTTATTCCTCGAGATGAACGTATTCAGAAACTTGTACTTTTCGCACCCCCAACAGGTTATTTTCAAGCGCCCCATGCACTCGACTCTATTCAAGTTCCAGTTCAGGCCTGGATAGGTTCGCGAGATGCGATTACGCCGCCAGAACAAATCGAGTTTTTAAGGCAGAGTCTTTCTAGCCGCTTGCCCTTTGATCATCGACTGGTTGAAGGTGCGGGGCACTTTTCATTTATGAACACACTTCCGCCTCAAGTGGTTGATTCAATTGCAAAACGTGAAGACTTTCTTATGTGGCTTGGGCAAGAAGTCCTTAGCTTTATCCGCACGTAAAGTACTAATAGTTTTCGATTGGATTTTGGTCGTTTCGCCACTATTATGGCCCCATGAAAACAATCTCTTTGGGTAAACAAGGTTTAACGGTTCCTCGTATTGGTCTCGGTTGCATGGGTATGTCTGACTTTTACGGAAGCCCCGCCGATCGAAAGGCTTCCGAGGTCGAATCGATTGCTACCATTCATCGGGCAATCGAGCTCGGTTCTAATTTTATCGACACCGCCGACATGTACGGCCCTTTTACGAATGAAATACTTGTTGGCAAAGCGATTGCAGACCGCAGAAGTAAAGTGATACTTGCCACCAAATTCGGAAACGAGCGACGTGAAGATGGCAGCTACATCGGAGTAAACGGACGTCCCGAGTATGTTCGAAAAGCTTGCGAGGCTTCTCTCAGGCGTCTGGGAGTAGACGTCATTGATCTTTATTATCAGCATCGTGTCGACACTCAGGTTCCAATCGAAGAAACCGTGGGAGAAATGGCGAAGCTCGTTCAGGAAGGCAAGGTAAGGTATTTGGGCCTTTCAGAAGCGGCGCCGGCAACGATTCGCCATGCACATGCGGTTCACCCCATCTCTGCGCTTCAAACCGAATATTCACTATGGACACGCGATCCCGAACAAAATGATGTGTTTAAAACAATTCGTGAGCTCGGGATTGGTTTTGTGGCTTATAGCCCTCTTGGTCGTGGATTTTTAAGTGGTCAGTTCAAAGTACCGAGCGATCTGCCTGAAGGTGATTGGCGAAGACAAATGCCGCGTTTTCAGGGTGAAAACTTTGCGAGTAACCTAAAACTCGTCGACCAGGTGATTGCTATGGCGAAGAAGAAAAATTCAACCCCTGCTCAAATCGCGCTTGCCTGGCTTTTGGCTCAAGGAAACGACATTGCTACGATTCCAGGAACGACCAAGCGAGCTAGGTTAGAAGAAAATGTCGGTGCACTGGAGGTTACGTTGACGATGGCAGAGATTAAAGAACTCGAAGCGGTGTTTCCGCTCGGAGTCACCTCCGGAGACCGCTACGCGAGTATGAATACGGTTCATAAATAGGTGCAGATTTAATTTGCTGCAAGCTTTTCGACCAATGTTAAATCATCGCCTCGGGCCATAATGACGAGTACGTCTTTTGCTTCGATCAGAGTGTTGCCTCGGGGAACGATTGTTTCTTTACCTCGTTGAATCAGTACGACCAGAATTTCTTTGGGTAAATTGAGTTCGACCAAGGTTTTGCCAACCGCAATAGATCCAGCGCGAACTCTGACTTCATTCAAATGATCGCGTGCAGTCTCGATCGACATGTCGTTCATGTTGGGTTTGAGAGCCTTCTCTGCAAGACCGAGTCGATGCGCGAATGTATCAATCAGTGTGCCTTGTAAAAGCACAGACACGACTACCACGTAAAATACGAGATGAAACGCATAGGGTGCAATCTTAAGCCCCGCAGCCATTGGGTAGGTCGCAAGAATAATCGGAACAGCGCCGCGAAGGCCAATCCAAGAAACCAGATGTTTTTCTTTAACCGAGAATTTGCTTCCTGCAAGTCCGATCCAGACTGCAGCCGGTCTCGCGACCAGTACCAAAAAAAGCGAGAGCGCGGTACCAGGAATCCACACGTCTTTGAGTTGATCGAGAGAAAGAAGGAGCCCCAGCGCGATAAACATCATGATTTGAACCAGCCAGGCCAAGCCATCCGAAAACAATCGAATCGTTCGCTTCTTGATGAAGCTTTCTTGCCCGAGGGTGATGGCTGCGATGTAAACCGCAAGAAACCCGCTTCCATGAAGAAGGGTTCCTACAGCATAAGTAAAGAAGGCCAGTGCAAGCGTGAGTACGGGGTAGAGTCCTTCTGATTCGAGGCTGAGCTTATTAAGAATAATTCGTATCAGTTTTCCCATCAGAAAGCCAAAGCCACCGCCGACAATCATCTGTAGTAAAAAATTCAACACCATCTCGGGCATTGAGGTCACCTCATTGCTCATGAACTGCACGACAGCGACAGTGAGGATCACGGCAGTTGGATCATTGAAACCGGATTCGAATTCCAAAAGCTCACCCAGATTGTTCTTTAATTTGGTACCACGTGGTCTGAGCATTCCGAATACAGCAGCAACATCGGTCGATGAAACAATCGCTCCAATGAGCAATCCTTCGACGGGAGTTAGGCCGAGAGCGAAGTGACAAAATACTGCAATCAAAGCAGCCGTCAATGTCACACCCAAGGTCGCAAGCGAAATACCGCTTAAAACTACTGGTTTAAGTGCCTTCCAATCGGTCTCAAGCCCGCCAGAAAACAAAATTGCCACAAGTGCAATGTTTCCGATGATCGGAGCCATCGAAAAATTCATCAGGCCCATGCCCCCAACGGAGCGAGCGCCTACAAAGATTCCAAGGCCAAGGAATAAAATGAGCGAAGGGATTCCGTATTTTAAAAAGAACTTGCTGGCGACCACGCTAATGATCAGTAAAAGCGAGAACGCAAGGATCTGTTCAGTCAGCATGCACTCAGGCCCGAGATCCAGAACTCGGGGTTCCACTTCAGATTGGGTTGAATGGGTTTTGCCAGGCAGAGGGACTCTTCGATAATGAATTCTGGTTCGAAACCCAATTGTCTGAGATCTGCGGTGCGGCCCAAAAGCGATGCCTCTTCATCGTTGGCTAAAACATGTGAAAGAATGATTTTTAGCCCCTGAGAATCGCCACCCCATTCATGAACCAAGTGAGGCAAATCCATTCCGCGTTCGAATGCGACAAACGCGAAAGGCTTCTCTAAGTAATACCATTTTACGTTCTTATGGGCGAAGAACCAGGCTCGATCCGCCATGTTCAGGGCGATTCCGTTTGGCAGTGTAGAAAGATGATGAAAGATGGTCTCGGTTAAACCCTTCAGTACTTGAGGTGAACTTTGGGCGGTCACTTGCGATAGATTTCGAATCGACGCACGCCCTTGAATGCCGCTCAGTTCGAAACCGAACTTTCGATAGAACTCGTGCTCAGATCCCCAGAGAAAAGCCCAGTGTGCACCTTTTTGTTCGCAACGATCGATCGCGGCTCGCATCAGTGCGGTGCTCATTCCATGACCGCGGTACTCGGCTTGCGTGGCGACTGCGCCTATCAATGCAATGGGAACGCGACCCGATGCGGTCTTCATTTCAGCAAATCGAATTCCGGCATGACTCATGAGTTCGCCTTCTTCGATATAGCCCAAATGGTTGGCTATTTTTGTATTCCAAATCGGAAAGTCATCAAAAAAAGAATTTGGGGGTTGATACCCAAACGCTTTAGAAACCAGTTCGTTAATTCGTGGATAAAATGAGGAATCGAGTTCTCTCACTTCATTCATTCTTTAACCCATTTGGCGACTTTGCCTGAGATTTGATCGACGGTGAGTCCGAATTTTTCGTAGATCTTCGGAGCAGGAGCCGAAGTACCGTAATCATCGACACTGAAGTTTAATCCATGTTTGCCGGTAATGGCAGCCCAGCCAAAGCGGGTTCCGGCTTCGATCGACACTACTTTTTTAAATGCCGAAGGAATAACTGCTTCTTGGGTTTGAGTCGGTTGTTTTAAAAACCATTCGACTGAAGGCATCGATACCACGCGAGTAGGAATTCCTTGTTGCTCGAGCTTTGCTTGGGTCTCGAGAGCGAGGCCTACTTCCGAACCGGTTGCTACCAGGATTGCCTGATAATTCGTGCGGTCTGAAAGCACGTAAGCACCTTGGTTAAGACCGCTTTCAGAGGCGAATTGTGAACGATCGAGCGTTTTTACTTTTTGACGGCTGAGCACGAGTGCGACCGGACCCGTTTTATGGGTCATTGCGAATTTCCATGCTTCGCGCGTTTCGTTCGCATCACCGGGTCTCAGGGTGACTAGATTTGGAATGACGCGAAGAGCTGCCAGGTGTTCTACCGGTTGATGGGTAGGGCCGTCTTCTCCGAGACCAATCGAATCATGGGTAAACACATAGACCACGGGCAAGTGATTCATCGCTGCCAGGCGGATCGATGGTTTCATGTAATCAGAAAAACAAAAGAAGGTGGCAGTGTAGGATCGAAGTCCGCCGTGATAGGCGATTCCATTTGCGATCGCTGCCATCGCATGTTCGCGAACACCGTAATGAATGTTGCGACCCGCGCCGGTTTGTCCATCAAATGAACCTCCGTCTTTGATCAATGTATTGGTCGAGCAAGACAGGTCGGCGTCGCCACCAAAAAAGTAAGGCACTTGGCTTGCAATGGCGTTCAGGGTTTTGCCTGCTGATTCGCGGGTGGCAAAATCTTCGCCCACTTTAAAGGTTGGAAGCTTCGTAGAGAAATCTGATGGTAAGGCCAGAGTGGCGCCCTCTTCGAAGATCTTAAATTTTTCGGGATTCTTTGCTTTCCATGCGTTAAAGGTTTGATTCCAATTCTTTTCTCCTTCAGCACCGCAAGCGCCCGGTTTCTGAAAGTGGGCAATTGCATCGGCAGGAAAGGTAAATGCTTCGTTTTCCCATCCCAATGCTTTCTTGGTCAGCGCCACTTCGTCTGGTCCGAGCGGGCTACCGTGCGATGAGCTTTTTCCGGCTTTATTGGGTGAGCCAAAACCAATAGTGGTTTTCATGACAATCAAAGTTGGTTTCTGAGTTTCTTGTTTGGCCTGGGTGATGGCGCGATCGATTGCATCGAGGTCTTGATCGGCATTCTTAACGGTAATGACTTGCCAGCCGTAACTTTCGTAGCGCATCTCGACGTTTTCGGTAAAGGTCAGAGAAGTCGGACCATCGAGTGAAATATCATTCGAGTCGTAGAGATAAATCAGTTTGCCGAGTTTCAGGTGGCCCGCCATTGAAGCCGCTTCGGCAGAGATGCCTTCCATCAAATCGCCGTCGCTGACCAGTGCGTAGGTAAAATGATCGACAATCTTGTGTTCGTCAGTATTCAGCAGATTTGCTAGCTTGCGCTCGGCCATCGCCATGCCGATTGCGTTTGCAGAACCTTGTCCCAATGGACCGGTCGTTGCTTCGACACCTGCAGTATGACCGAACTCGGGATGCCCTGGGGTCTTACTACCCAGTTGTCTGAAGTTTTTGACTTCGTCGATCGAGAGGTCGTAGCCGTAGAGATGAAGCAGGCTGTAGATGAGCATGCTTCCGTGTCCGGCCGACAAAATAAAGCGGTCGCGGTCGAAGAAGTTCGGATTCTTCGGATTGAATTTTAAATGTTTTTGAAACAACACATACGCGAAAGGTGCGGCGCCGAGCGGCAAACCTGGATGCCCTGAATTCGCCTTCTGTACCGCATCGATTGAAAGGGTTCGGATAGAGTTGATGCAGAGCCAGTCAATTTTTTGATGGGATAAATTTGAATTTTGCATATACCTAGAACCTATCATCAATTAGACTCTTTTTATATGGTGAACTGGATAGAACTCATGGGTTGGGCAGCACGCGGAGTGCTCGTAGTTTTAATGTTTCTTTCAATTTGGTCTGTCGGAATCATGATCGATCGAAGACGCGTTTTTCGAAATGAAATCGGATCGGTTAAGCCTGAAGAGGCCAAGAAAATGATTCAGAATAAAAACTGGGATTTACTGAGGTCCTGGGCCGAAAACAACCCCTCTTATGTTGGGGGCGTTATCTTGGCTGCCTTAAACGCAGAAAAAGGTGAAAGTGAATCCGTTGATCGTGCGGTGCAAAGTTACCTGTCGGACCAGCGTCTGAAAATGGAAAAGGGTCTGAATGTGCTGGCTACCCTTGGCTCGAATGCCCCTTTTATCGGGCTGTTCGGAACGGTTCTTGGAATCATTCAGAGCTTTGGAATTCTTTCTTCGCAGCAAGGTTCGGCCATGAATGCAGTGATGCTCGGACTTGCAGAAGCATTGATTGCAACAGCCATCGGTTTGTTTGTCGCGATTCCAGCAGTCGTCGCCTACAATCATTTTTCACAGCGCATGCGTAATGCCACGCTTCAAGCACAATCCCTGCGTGATCTTTATATTTCAAAGGTGAGTCGATAAATGGCAGGAAAAATTTCGAATTCTAACGACGATGAGTATAGTTCGATTTCCGAAATCAACGTGACTCCGTTTGTCGACGTGGTGCTGGTGCTCTTGGTCATCTTTATGGTGACCGCACCCATGCTGGTGCGCGAGCAAATGAACGTTAATTTACCGAAAGCAAAGTCGGGAGAAAAGTCGGCGTCAGAGGCGCTTCCAATCGTCATTGATAAGGACGGCAAGGTTCTGTTTGAGGGCAAGCCCATTGCGATGGATGCGATCGAAGGCCAGATCAAACTTGCCGTAGCCAAGAATCCTGCCGCGCAAGCCATCATCAGTGCGGATACAGAATCAAAACACGGTGATGTCGTTAGAGTCCTTGATATCGTCAAGCAAGCGGGAATTACCCATTTTGCAATTCAGATCGAGAAGAAATAATTTCGACCAGCGCGCTGACGAACGAATCGCTTGAGTTCAGGCAGGGAACGTATTCGAATTCTTTGCCGCCGCTTTCTAAAAACAGCTCAGAATAGCGTAATTTGATCTCTTCCAGCGTTTCGAGGCAGTCTGCCGTAAATGAAGGCGAAGCTACCAGGATTCGTTTCTTTCCTTGTTTCACCAGTTGCGGAAGTACGACATCTGTATAAGGTTCGATCCATTTTACGGGTCCCAGACGTGACTGAAAAGTGGTCATGATCTGATCATCCTGCAATCCCAATTCTTTTTGTAGAAGCTTCGTGGTTTGAATACATTGCTCTTGGTAGTTCTTTTTGTTACGGGTTTTCGTCGTCTGACGAATTGGAATTCCATGATAAGAGAGCAGCAACAGATCGGGAATCATTGTTTGCAGGGGTTGGCGGATCGATTCTGCAAGAGCGTGCATGTAAACCGGGTGATCGTAGAAGTCTTCGATGAATTGATGGGCGACCCGTCCTTCGTATTGGGTAATGACCTTTTCGAATTCGACCAGGGCGGTCTCGCTCGCGGCATACGAGTACTGCGGATACAGGGGAAGGCAGATGATGTTTTTTGCACCCGCAGCGATCAGTTTTTGAACCCCGCTTTGAATGCTCGGATTGCCATAGCGCATGCCGAACTCTACCGGAAAATGAAAGCGCTTTTTGATCTTGTGAGTCAGGTCTTGTGTGTGAAACACGAGTGGTGATCCGTTTTCGGTCCAGATCTTTGCATAAGCTTCGGCTGATTTTTTTGGGCGAGTGTTCAGAATGATTCCATTTACCAAAAACGAGCGAATCGGACGGGGTAGGTCGATGACATAGGGATCATTCAAAAATTCTTGAAGGTATTTGCGCACGTGATGGGTGCTGCAGGAGTCGGGACTTCCGAGGTTCACCAATAGGAGGCCCTGGCGTTGAGAGGAGTTTGGGAGGTAAGACATACCCAATGTTATAAAAGATGCGGATGGCTTTGCGCCACAGTTTACATTGCCATCCGCAACTTTATTTTTATCACGCCAAAATTATCTGATGTCTAACACCCGGCAGTCAGGCCCTGTGCAGGGTTCTGAGGGTGTCGGGAGTGTCGAAAACAGAAAAAATCCTGTCATGATGCTTATGATGAGTATTGGGTACTTCATATAACAAATAGATAAAGCAAAAAGCTTGCCAAACTAAATGATAACAATTTCATCAGCTTAAGTTTTTAGAGGATGAGGTGGAGTCGTGGTGACTCTGAAGATTTTTCGTCCGACTACTCGTCGAACTATTCTCCGTCGTTCGTTTCTTCAGTCGCATCGGTAATAATGTCGAATGGAGAGCTTAAGATACCAGGAGAGCGATAGCCTGCAACGTAGTCGCTAAGCGTTGGCTCTTCGATCAGGTTTCCATTTACGGGGTCGTCGGTATTCTCGTAGGCAAAAACGGGGGTTTGAAAAAGAAGTAGGAAAAAAATCATTTTAATCACAATTCTGAAGGGAGAACTCCTCCCTCTACTTAAAATTTTACTCTCCGCAAAGTTTCATGCAATTCTAAAATGTGCATCATTTGCGATTAAAAAGTTAAGATCAGGCGGCACGCTTGTGTTTTTGGGGCTTGGACTGTTCTTTGGTCCAAGCCTCCAAAATCAAAGCCGCTTTCTTAGGATTATTAGAAATTTTATTCATGATTTCTTTGACGCAATGGTCAATTTCTTGTCTCAATTGCGTACTGTTCTTCGTGGGAGCTGGGATCTTATGCTGCTTCATTGAACGGCTCATGAGATCCCTGAGTCTTGATTTCGGTGATCTGATCGTCTGATACAGGTGACATAAAAACTTCATCATTTACGACCGAGAACGCGAACCACTGATCGCCAAGTTTTTGATACAGGACATCTACTTCTTGCTCGGTTTGGGTGTTTTTTGATTTTGAATTGGCTGACATATCGATCCCTCCTGGACTGGTTGTTAAAGGTGAGTTGCCCCTCACACAACACACTCTTCGGAGCCATCCGGATAAACTAAATGTAAAAAGATTGCCTACTTAAGGAATTTTAGCTGTCGTCCGAGAAGTATTACATGAAGGATAACAACGAAATTGTCAGTCTCGATCAGTTCAGAAACAAAAAGCAGGAAGAAAAGAAAAGAAAAACCGAGAGGATTTTCTTTCACCACCTCGTGGGTGCCTATGCGGTCATCAAGCCTGGAAAAATGATTCCAGTCGAGTTGATCGACATCAGTGATGAGGGTCTCGCGATTCAGACGCCTTATCAATCCGAGCGTTCATGGGCGGTTGCGGATTCAAATCTTCCGCTTCGACTTTACTTCAGTGAAGATAGTTTTATGGAAGTGAATGTGAGCATCAAGAATGCACGCCCTACGATTGATGGCGGAACCCGCTATCTTCGCTATGGATGTGAAGTGCAAAAAGATCAACGCGCCTTCGATGCGTGGAAACAGTTCGTCGGATTTCTTCGCGTCTATTCAGAGATCTCTGAAAAAGACAGCGGTAATATCGGCGTGGGTAATATTTAGCCTTATACTGGCTTAATGTGAAAGCTGCCCGACATCGCTGAGTTGATCCACGAGATTGACCAGGGTCAGAAAAGTCTGGTAGCCCTTGCTCTTGGTCTCGAGAAATACCGCGCCGATTCTTTGTTTTTCTCCTTCTTCGAAGGCTCGGACCACCTGAATTTTCAGCGGAAAAAACAGCGACTGATTGATATAGAATTGCAGTTCGCATGATTGACCATTCGCCAGCTTGATTTCGCCCAGGGTATCGAGCGTAAATCCGATTCCCATTTCGCTGACGTCATCCACTTTGTGGCGAGTCAGTCCGAGGCTCGGCACGCAAATATAAAATGAAAAAACTTCGAGAATATCCAGTCGTTTTGTTTTCCTGCGTTCGCTTCCTGAATCCTTCATAATCCCTCTCTTGTCGGTAGCCCGGTGGGCGTTTTTGGTGCTTTCATGATCAAATCAATTTTAGCGCGAAGCAAGTCGGTCGATTCGCGCGTTTCGCTGAGTGCTTTTCCGAGCTCGATATCGAAAGCGGCGCGATCGCCTGGCTTCTCGATAAAACCATTTTCGATGATGTAGAGACCCTTCAGGGTTTCGAAAGTACTTTTGATCAGCTCGTAAGCTTTGCCATAAAAATATTCGTTTTGCAGGGTTTCCTTGGTCCAGGCCTGAATCGTCTGGTCGAGTTGTCCATTAATCTGTTGCCAGGTGGATTCTGTTTTTTTCCAGGCGGCCTTTTGTCCTGAAGTGACTTTTTTCGAGCGGTAAAGCTTGTCGAAGTCGTTCGTCAGTGCATTGTATTGGAGCAAAAGCGTATCTGAATATTGTTTCAGTTCTACCAGTTCTCGATCGGCATTTTGTTTGATCTTTTCATGAAATGCTTTGAGGCGGGTCAGGTAGGTTTCGTCACGCTCGCCGCCAATAAAGACATTCTTTACGAAAAGATAATGAGTCGCGTTTGGAACAATCGCGGGCAGCGGCGTTACTGCGGCCTTGGTGGTTGGATATTCTGCAATTGAGGGAAGCCCGGTTTCCTGGTCGTTTGATTCGGTGATGAAAACACGGTATTCGCCCTTGGGTAGGGGTTGGCCCCCTTCGGCCGAAAGTACTTCGCTTTTTCCGATTCCGCGAAAGACGGTCAAAGTGGTTTGAGTAGAAAATTGCAGGCGATTGAGCAGGGTTTCGCTATTACCGATCAGGTAAAGATCGAGTTTGGTTTTGGATGGAAAATTGGTTCCGATATAGAAAAAGGGTCTGATCGGATCATTGATCGAAAGGGCGATGCTCAGTTTGATGCCGTTTTCGGGCAAGCCCAACTGGGATTGCTCGAGTTCGATCAGGTCTTCGGGTTTAACGTCATTGAGTTTTGGAACCAGATGAAAACTTCCGGAAAGAAACGGAAAAAGCTCGATGGTTCTGATAAACGTCGGACGCAAGGATGCATGAAGCTCGTCCGAGGCAGACCGACTGATCGCAATCAATGCGCCGATACTGACGATGAAAAGCACAAGCGCAGTTCCGAGAGCGATGCCCACCATTTTTGGCTGAAAGCGAAACGGTGTCTTTGGTAAAGCGGGTGAGCGCTTGGCCGCCACTGGAGACGAGCTGTCTCCTTCTTTCTTCGGTGACAAATCAGAATCATTGAATTTGACTAACTCCGAATACAGGGGCGAGATTTCTGAAACCACCTGCCAGTCGGCCATTCCTTCACACCAGGCAAAGCTTTGATCGGTGATCAGGCCGGCGGTTTTTTTCTCGTGAACTTCTTCAACGCTGAAGGGCCCTTCGTGGTGATCGCCCACATAAAGGAACCATTTTTTTTGAATTTCGATGTTCATTTTTTCGCCTTTTCCATTCAATGTAATTTTAATGGAAAAGAAAAAGTTAGGCAATTTTTGCATGATTGGTTTTCCGGATGATTTGGGAATTCAGAATGTCGGGGGGCGAATGGGCGCCCGGCAGGGGCCAGGGTCGTTTTTAGAGTCCTTTCTGAAGATTAAAGGCAAAAACGATGTCCATGGACGTCTTTCGACCACCGAAATGGTAGAAATGACTTCCCAACTTGCAGAAAATTATGATCGGTCGATCGGTTCGGTAGAGAAAATGCGTCGTGAAACCCCGGGAACGACCCTGGTGGTAGTCGGCGGAGGCCATGATTACGCCTATCCCTGGATTCGAGGGGTGGTTCAATCGAATGCCAAGAAGAAAAAGGTGGGTTGCCTGAATATCGATGCCCACTTTGATTTGCGCGAATACCAGCCGCTGATGACCAGTGGGTCGCCGTTTCGGCGGGTACTGGATGAGAAGTGGATGCAGGGTTCTCATCTGGTCGAATTTGGAATTCAAAAACACTGCAATGTGCCTGGCCTTTGGGATTACGCAAAACGAGCAAAAATCAGGGTATATCCCTTTGAAACGCTTCGAAACGGTGCTGCGGTCAGCAAGTTCAAGGCAGCGCTTCGAGCGTTGACCAAAACCTGTGATGAGGTGTTGCTCTCGGTCGACCTCGATGCGCTGGCCTTCGCCCATTGTCCCGGAGTCTCGGCCCCCCAAGGCGAGGGTTTTACCGGAAGCGAGCTCTATCAAATGCTTGAGATTGCGGGAGCCGACAAAAAAGTGACATCGCTTGGAATATTTGAATTGTCACCCCCACTCGATGTTCAGAACCTGACTTCAAGATTGGCAGCTCAGGCGGCCTGGCATTTTCTAGATGCGAAGCTTTTTTAGAGAGGTGGATTTGATATGGCCGAGAAATACATTCTAGCGATTGATCAAGGAACTACGGGCACCAAAGTGCTGTTGATGGATACAGAGTTGAATCTGGTTGCTGAAAAAAGTACGCCTTTCGAGCAGTATTTTCCCCAACCTGGCTGGGTCGAGCATGATTTGAATCAAATTTGGGCTACGGTCGAGGCCGGAATTGCGTCAGTGGTGGCAAAAGTAGATCCGAATGCAATTGTAGCCATCGGAATTACCAATCAGCGCGAAACCATTTGCTTTTGGGACCCGAAAACCACAAAACCGATGGCGCGAGCCATTGTGTGGCAGGACCGAAGAACCGCCGATCGCTGTGAAACGCTTAAAAAAAGCGGCCTCGAACCCAAGGTGCAACAAAAGACGGGATTATTGCTTGATCCTTATTTTTCATCGAGCAAGATCGAGTGGGCGCTCAAGCAAAATCCGGCACTTCAAAATGCAGCGATCGGAACGATCGAATCTTTCTTGCTCGCGCGCCTCACCGCAGGCCTAGTTCATGCGACCGAAGCATCGAACGCTTCGCGCACCATGCTTCTAAATATTCAAACCCTTCAGTGGGATGAGGAGTTGCTCAGCACCTTTGGAGTGAAGGAATCCTCACTTCCCAAGCTTAAACCATCATTCGGAGAGTTCGGAAAAACCAAAGGCGTTCAGGGTCTGCCTGATGGTATTCCGATTACCGGTATCCTCGGAGATCAGCAGGCTGCACTTTTGGGTCAGGCGTGTGTCGAAGCGGGTGAAGCCAAATGTACGTATGGAACGGGCGCATTTTTGTTGATGAATACGGGTGCCGCACTGAAAACGAGTGCACATCGGTTGCTCACGACAGTGGCTTGGACTGCAAAGGATGGAAAACCCACCTATGCGCTCGAAGGAAGTGCCTTCATGGCGGGCGCCACCATTCAATGGCTTCGTGATGGGCTTGGAATGATTTCTGATGCAAGAGAAGTCGAAGGTTTGGCCGAAAGTGTTCCTACCACGGATGGAGTAATGTTTGTTCCTGCGTTTACCGGTCTGGGCGCACCTCATTGGAATCCGTATGCCCGGGCGTCGATCACAGGTCTTACTCGCGGATCGACCAAGTCACACATTGCCAGGGCGGCGCTCGAAGGAATTGCGCTTCAGAACGTCGACATTTTGCAGGCCATGGAAAAAGACCTGGGTTCAAAATTGAAAATGCTAAAAGTCGATGGAGGCGCGTGTAAGAACAATCTCCTGATGCAGATGCAATCTGATTTTCTGGGATGTACAGTAAGACGTCCGGTCTTTACTGAGGCGACGTCGCTGGGTGCCGTGTTTGCGGCAGGCATGGGAGCCGGAATTTGGGCATCTTTTGAAGATATCAAGCGGGTCTGGAAACTGGATCGAGAGTTTAAGCCGTTGGTCTCTGATTCTGCGAGGCAAGCGAAACTAGCTGAGTGGGATAAGGGTGTCCGACAACTTATATATTAAATAAGTGTCCGACACCCTATTTGGGAATAAGTTGTCGGACACCCTTACTATTTATGACGAGAAGGGCGCGCGAGAAGCAGATCACGTCTGGTACCTTGATCGAAGTATTTAACCTGAATCGGAAAACTGACCTCATTACTCGTTAGATTAAAATCAATAGTAAGGGTCAGGCTTTTTCCGTCATGATCTTTCGCGGTGGCGTAAGCGACGCCCGCATCGAGGTGGCGTGCGCGCCCGATCCATTCGCCCTTGGCATTTTTCATCGAGGCACTGAATACAGGTTCAGCATCGAGCGAAATTTGCGAAACATCAATTTCGCCCGAAGGTGTTTTCGCCAGTGTCAGCGCAATCGTGTAGGTTCCAGCGGTATCGGTCAGGCTCAACGTGAGGGTCGGTTGCAGGGTGATCGTCGCGTGCGGCGTTCCTACTGGCTCTTTTCCGGTAAAGCGCTTGAAGGCTACCTTGGCTTTTTCGGTATCGAGTGAAACGACCCCCGTAACGGAGCACTCTTCGCAACTGTAAAGCTCAGCCTTGTCATCGATTCGTTTTGCCCAGACTCCTTGGTCGTATTGAAGTCGGCTCGAAAAATCTTCGGCCATGATCGTTCCGGGAACGTGCCCGTTTCCGAACACGTGTCCGAGCTCATGAAGAATCACGGCACGGAGCTCGTTCGTTTTATTCCAATCGGGATAGGTGATTCCGGTGCCATCCGAGAGAACGCCGCCCTGATTCGCGATCCAGATGTATCCGCTTCCGATACCGGTCATCAAATCGAAAGATTTTTTGACCACAAATGCGACCGGATTCATATACTTCGCCTTCTCGGCTTGAATCTCGGCTGAATCGGTGCCGAAATAAAAAGTCAGTTTCTCGGAGCCGTCGCATTTGGCCAATTTTCGGTGATGGGCGTTGATGAGGGGGCGATCGGAGTGATCGCTTGGGCGTGCGTTGACATGTTTTTCTTCGATGTAGTCGCCCCAGGTTTGAAATGCTGCCTCGATTTCAGTTTCGATCTGAGAGGAGGTTGCACCGAAGGTGCCCGAGAGCTCGTAACAATACGGAATCGACTCGGTTCCTAAAAACCAGGCGTCGTGAGCGCCGATGGTTGGGTTATCTCCGCCTCCCCGTCCATTACCTTCTGCCATCGAAACCGAAGCCAGGGTGAGCGAGGCTGCGAGCAGGCAGAGGGTCTTGGGTTGCGTAAATAACTTACATTTAAAAAACATCATTAAGTTCATACCATTCCTCCGGGTGCCAGACAACTTCTGGCAATGACCTGCACCATTGCAGGGTGTACGAGTAGTTTTAGGTTGCCAGGCGTGTTGATTACACCTAGATTTATTGCGTGAATGATCATGGTCGGATCTTGCTTCAGGAAATCGAAAATTGCGTGCAAAAGCGTATGGTTTTTCATGCAAAAAAGCGGATTCTTCAGTATTTGTCGCTCGAGCAGTATCATCCCGATGCTTGTCTGAAGGCTTCAGAGTTTTACCGCAGACTTTCTGATCCCCGGTCCGCCCTGAAAGTCATTGGCGAAGAGAGTTTGAGTCTGCCGCCCATGCGCCTTCAGTTTTCGCGAATCCTAAATGGTCTGGGGGGCTCGCAGTCTGCGCTTCGAATTCTTCGCTCGATCTCAAGTGATCAAATCGCAAAGAACCCTGCGCCGGTTGTCGAAATTTTTTTATCGAATTATCAATACCGAGACGCTTGGAATTGGGTAAAGGATCAGCGACTAGAAAGTGGAGCGAGTTATTCAGAACGCCTACGCCTGATCACCAAGGTAGACGTGCTTTCGGGATTAAACCGTAAGGATGAAGCGCTTGATCTCCTTGAGCAGATATTGAGTGCAAGTCGCGAACCTTTGATTGTGGGAATTCTCTTGCAAGTCAAAGGCGCAATTCTTCTTGAACAGGAAAAAATAAAGCAATCGGGCGAGATATTGCTACAAGCACATTCGTACTTTTCAGATTCAGATCAAACTCTCGACCGGGGATATCTTGATAAATGGCTAGCGGCTTATTTTATCCAAAATCGCGATTTCGAAAATGCCAAGAACAGCCTCGCGCGCGCTTGGAAAATTCTCTATCGTCCGGGCATCAAGCCCGAGACCTGGCTTGAAGTATTGTATTGGCGGGGCTTACTTGCTTTCACTCAGGAAAAGCGGTTTCCGGAGGAGTGGGCGAGGATTCTAGCGTATCCGCAGCTGAAAGAGAGTCGGGTGCTCGGTTGGATTCGGGAAAAGATCGAAGCACCGAAAAGTTTTCATCTCAGCACCCAATCCATCGGTGAAGCTTCATTGAAAAATCATCTAGATCTCGAATCCGAGGTCAGACACCGCCCAAAATTCATGCAGCTCGGGTTTAATCTCACTGAAAAAATGATCGCCCAACTCGTGATTGGCGGCGACTACGGAGTGCCGCTACTTCGAATGTGCGAGACACTTTGGCCGGACGAGCTCTACTCGTATCAGGCAAATATCAAAAGGATCGAGCAAATCATTGCCCGTGCCAGGAGTGATGAAAAATTCAAGATTCACTGGAGCGGGCTGCATTTGACCGCGGGCCAGAACCCGAGCTTCAGTGTTCATTGGGTGAGGACTCCACTGGTAAAAGGCGCAAGCTTCCTGAATCGAACCCCGGAGTTTACCCGTAGGGAAGTCGAAGCCCACTTTGGACTCTCCGCGAGACGGGCCCTGAACGTTTGTGAAGATTGGCGAAAAAACGGAATGATTTCGCTTGCCGGAAATTCGAAAAATGCCAGGTATTTTCGTTTGAGTTAGGCAGAGTTAGCGGTATATAAGGGGCAAATGATTCTTCAAAAAAACACAGAAATGAATGCAAGCATCCAAACACTCGAAGCGCCAATGGGAGAGTGTGTGCTTTTGCTTCCGAAGGTGATTCAAGAAAAAATTCCACTCATCGTGTATTTGCATCCTGCGACCGGCAATGCCCAGACGATGATTCCAGAAGCCGAGCTCGCGGTAAAACAAGGATTCGCTGCGTTGGTGTTTACTGCAAGTTATTCGCCGGTGCGCGTGCCAGCCAAATCAGGACGCGCCAGTGGTGAGTTTCTGATCTGGAAAGAATGTGTTTCAGAGGCGACCCGATTTTTGGATTGGGCATTGAGTGTTGCCGCGATTGATTCAGAAAAAATCGCCGTGGTCGGAAAGAATCTGGGTGGAACCCTTGCCGGAATGTGGATGAGCGAAGAAAAGAGAATCAAGTGCTTGGTGGCCACCGGCACTGTGCCTGCTTTGATCTCATTTTGGAAGAAAAGCGAACATCCTGCAGCCGTCGACATGCGAGAGAGCGAAGGTTATGATGCCCAGGAATTCGAAGGCACGCTCGGGCGCTATGAACTGTCGCGAATACTTAAAAAATCTGACAGCGTTCCGACGCTGCTTCAATTCGGAAATCAAGACGACTGGGTAAGTCCCGCGCAGGTTCAGGAAACCGGCCTGGGAGCCTATCACCATGTGCAAACCCAATGGATGGATGACGACCACGCGATGAATCTTGCCGGATCGGTGCAAGCCAGACTCAGTTGGGTTAAAGAAACCCTGGCACCAAAAACAGTTTAAGAACGAAGCATGTTCTTCAGTTCGTTGACGTGGGCAATGGGCGTAATTTTGATGCCACTTGTTTTTTTCGCGCGCTCGAGCTGTGAGTGAGGAACAATCGCTTCTTTAAAGCCCAATTTTTTTGCCTCATCCACCCGAAGTTCGATTTGTGTTACCTTTCTGATTTCGCCAGTCAGTCCTACTTCTCCTAGAAACATCGTCGACGAATCGATCGGTACCTCTCGAATGGCGGAATAAATTGCAGCAACGGATGCCAAGTCGCAAGCGGGCTCGCTTAAGCGAAGTCCACCGGCAACGTTAAAGAAAAGGTCTTGGTTTTGAAGTGAGGCGCCCACATGTTTTTCTAAAACAGCGGTCAGGATCGCCACTTTTTGCGAATCCATACCCACCGAAGTTCTACGAGGGGTGCCGTACGGCGAGGGAACACAGAGTGCCTGAAGTTCTACTAATAGCGGACGACTGCCCTCTAAGGTGGCGACGATAGCCGTGCCCATGGCTTGCTCGGTACGTTCACTTAAAAAAAGTGCGGAAGGATTAGCGACATCGATCAAGCCGTCTGCGGTCATTTCAAAAACGCCCAACTCATTGGTATTTCCAAAGCGATTCTTGACCGTGCGAAGGAGTCGCATGGTTTGTCCGGAATCGCCTTCAAAATATAGAACGGTGTCTACCAGATGTTCTACAATTTTTGGTCCGGCGATCGAGCCATCTTTGGTGACGTGGCCTACTAACCAAACTGCAATGCCTGCTGATTTCGCGAGATTCATCAAGCGCGAGGTTACCTCTCGGACTTGGCTGACCGTGCCCGGAGCGGATTCGATAAAACCGGTCGAGAATGTTTGAAGCGAGTCCATGATGAGGAGTTCGGGTTTCAGGTCTTTGACAATAGTGAGAACCTTTTCGAGTTGGGTTTCGGCCGCGAGATAGATCGAACTCTGGTTTTTAATTCTCAGGCGTTTGGCGCGGGATTGAATTTGTTCGATCGATTCCTCGCCACTGACGTAGAGAACTTTCTTAACACCCGCGTTTTCGGTTAGGCCCTGAGCCACCTGAAGAAGCAGCGTGCTTTTTCCGATTCCAGGATCGCCACCAATCAGGACGAATCCATCGCGCACGAGTCCACCGCCGAGCACCCGATCGAGTTCGGGTGAGCCGGTAGAGTTTCTGTGTTTTGCACCCGCTTTTTGCTCTTCACTCATTTCACCCAGGAGCACTAGGTTTGAGGTTCCGGCGCCTTTGGCTTGAAAGCTCTCGCGCACTGCCGAAATGGACGAGTCTTTTGACTGGGTAATTTTTTCTTCTACCAAGGAGTTCCAGGCGCCGCATTCAGGGCATTTTCCCATCCATTTAGCGGCGTTAAAGCCACAACTCTGACACGTGTACTGAGATTTTATTTTCATGTAGAATCTGTTTATGGCAAACGATGACCAAAGACGCAAAGCATTTTGGGATGAGGAAGAAGAAGAATCGGACTCGCCGGTTCGTCCTGGTTCCAAACCCCAAACGGCGGGCGCTCCCAAGGCGATTGACGCAGAGGCGGTTGATCAAAAAATCCATGATACCAAGGTTTTGATGGAGCAAACGCACCAACTTTATCAACATTATTTTAATGGGGTAGAGAAGCGTCCTCCCGCCGAAAAAGCTCGGTTTTTAGAGGCCAGGATCAAAGAAATCGAGCGCATGAATCCTCCTGGCACAGCCACCCGTTTTAAGCTCAGCCAATTTCTTGCCCAATATAATACTTTCAAAGAACTCTGGGAAAAGAAGCTTCGCGAACGCGAAAGAAAATAAAGAAACCCATCAAGAGAACGAGGTGTAACTCCGATGAAAAGTCATGAAGACTTTACTCATCCTCGCTTTTATTGGTTTCAACGTGGCTCCGAGTGCTGCCGCACTCAGTGTTAAAATCCATCAAACGAATCGTTTTACTCAGTCCGATCTGAACAAGCTGAACTTGGCGGTTCAGATGATTGGCAAAGTCATGAATGGCGTCGACTTTAAAAATGCGGTTTTAAATTTTTCTTATCAAGGCGCACCGGGTTTCGTTCAGAATAACGGAATGTCGAATCAACAGATTTATGATTTTTTGATGAATGGCGCAGAAACGTTACCCGAGCAGACGTCGGCAGATCAGGCGATGGATCTCTCGCTCGATATTTATAAAACCAAATGGTACCAAAGACACAACGTTCTTGGGTACACCAGTGTTACCGATCCGGTTATTCATATGGCTCGTTGGTTCTATGATGAAGCCAGTGTGAGTGATATCGCGATGAACCTGTCGCACGAGTGGTGCCATAAAATGGGTTTCGACCATGATTTCAATCCAACAGATCGCAGGCCCTTTTCTGTTCCGTACGCGATTGGGTATCTCGTTCGAGATCTGGGTAACGAACTCAAATAAGTCGAGTTCGCTTACTTGATCAGTCCCTGAAATTCCTGTTCGGTAATGACTCTTACTCCGAGCTCTTTGGCTTTATCGAGTTTCGATCCGGCTTCTTCGCCCGCAAGCAAGTAGTCCGTTTTTTTAGAGACAGAAGAAGAGACTTTGCCGCCGTGATCTTCGATCATGCGAGTTGCATCTGAACGCGAAAGGCTCGGTAAAGTTCCGGTGATGACAAGAACTTTGCCCGCCAGGGTCTGTTTTGCGGTCGAAGCCTTGGGCTCGATCGGGCTGACCTTCGCAAGCAGCTGGGCCAATGCATCCTGATGTTCTTCGTCCGAAAAATATTCCTGAATCGAGATGACGAGTTCTTTTCCGATGCCGTCGACTTGTAAAAGGTCTTCTTCGGTCGCTCGAGCCAGGGCTTTGAGTGACTTGAATTTCTGGGCCAGAAGTTTTGCCGTGGTTTCTCCTACGTGTCTGATGCCGAGGCCGTAGATGAGGCGATAAAGCTCGGGAGTACAGGCGCCTTCGATTGCATTTAAGAGTTTGTGGGTCGATTTGTCGGCAAAACCCTCGAGCGAAATGACGTCGTCATAGGTCAGATCATAGAGGTCAGCGAGTTTCTTTACCAATCCGGCATCGACCAGTTGGTCGACGATCTTATCGCCCAAACCATCAACGTTCAGGGCATCCTTTTGAACAAAATGTTTTACCTTTTCCTTGAACTGAGCCACGCAGTTTTTGCTCACGCAGCGGGATACGGCTTCGTCTTCTTCGCGCACGACTTTCGAATTGCAAACCGGACAATGATTAGGAATCTGAAACCGTCGTTCGTCTCCACGGCGACGATCCTTGAGGACCTCGACAATTTCTGGAATGACGTCACCCGCTCGCTGAATGACCACATGATCGCCAATGCGAACATCTTTTCGATCGATCTCATCCTGATTGTGCAAGGTGGCCCGCTTGACGATGACTCCGCCGACATTGACCGGAGTGACAATGGCTACCGGGGTAAGTGCGCCGGTGCGGCCCACCTGAACCTGAATGTCTTCGATCAAGGTTTCTGATTTTTTGGGTGGGTATTTAAAAGCAATCATGCCACGAGGAGAGCGGGCCACAAAACCGGCGCGCTCTTGTTCGGCAAAAGAATTAAGTTTCACCACAACGCCATCGATCTCGTAAGGCAGGCTTTCTCGGGCATGTCCGACTTCTTCGTAAAAGTCGATGACCGCTTTTGCGCCTTTACAGATGCGACGGAGTTTTCCGACCGGAAAGCCCCATTCTTTGAGCGTGTCTTCGTATTCCGAAATGGTTTTTGGAAGGGTGTATCCTTGGGCATCACCAATTCCGTAAAAAAATCCGCGAAGCGGGCGGGATGCAGTAATTTTAGAATCAAGCTGACGTAACGAACCTGCTGCCGCATTTCTGGGATTGGCAAAAATCTTTTCGTCGTTCTTCTTTTGTTCGCGATTCAGTTTTTCGAAATCCTTGATGTAAAGAATGATTTCGCCCCGAATCTCGATTCGTTTTGGTGGGTTCTTGGTTCGAAGGGTCAGCGGCACTGCCCGAATGGTGCGAATGTTTAGCGTAACGTCTTCGCCGATTTCTCCGTCGCCTCGGGTGGCGGCACTGACCAGTTTTCCGTTTTCGTAGACGAGGTTGATCGAAAGGCCGTCGAACTTCAGTTCTGCAAAGTACTCGAGCGTCTTGCCCGCTGGGGCGTCGATGAACTTAGCCACTCGCTTGTCAAAATCTGTAAACTCTTCTTCAGTCAGCGCATTAGCCAAAGAAAGCATGGGTACGGTGTGTTTGGTTTTCTGAAATTGGCTGAGGGGGGCACCGCCGACCCGTTGAGTGGGTGAATCGGCGCGAATGAGCTCGGGATGTTCTGCTTCTAGTTTTTGTAGTTTTCGAAATAATAGGTCGTATTCGGCATCGGTAATGAGTGGATCATCCATGACGTAATACTGGTAGTTATGTTTTTCGAGCTCCGTAATCATGGAGCTGATTTTTTCTTTTAAGGCACTTTTCGATTCAGACATAGGAATTGCTAGAAATAATACATGACGGAGGGAGTGAGCGAAAACATTTTTTGCGAATAGCTTTGGCCGGTCTGAAAGTCCATTCCAAGTGCGTTAAATTCGATCAGTACCCGCAAAAAGAGTTGGTCTTGCAAGTGATAGGTTACGCCACCGGTTAAACTGATATCACTGCTTGAGCTTGGGCTACCCAACCCCAAATCGTCTGCGGCAGCGCTCTTGAACATGCCGATATCGAACGAAACTTGTGCGGTAAATTTATCGTACAGCGGAAACTCGCCACCGGCTCCGATGAAAAGATCACTAAAAGTGGAGGGAACCGATTGGGTAGTGGGGCTTGAGGTCAGAGAAATGCTGGTCACTTTATAGCCAAAGTGGGCCCACCCGGTCGAGTCGAATACGCTTTTGGTAGGTTTGAAAGAATATCCGGATGCAAGTCTGATCATGGTTGCACCGCCGGTAGAACCACCGATTTTAAAGAATGATTCGGAGAGCTTTCCTTCAGCAAGCCAGCGCGAGTTTAGCCACACGCGGCTATCGACAGCCAGAGATTCAAGAAGTGAGCTCTTGCCCGGAGAATCACTGCTCGCAGTTGGATCGTAAACGAGCGAGTATTTTCCGACGCCCAGGTTACCTGCGACCCAACCGATTTTTGGCATTTCACTCTTCGGAGCAACTGCACCGGCTTCTTCAGTTTTGCCTTCAGGAAGCGGTTGGTGGATTTCTTTTACTTTTTGAAAGCGAATCAGGTTCTGGCCGGGCTCAACTTCAATCACTTTGGCAAACGCAAGTGACTCTTCTACTTGTTCGACTTTGGCTCTCGCGACGGGTTCCCACTTCCATTCTTCGATGGTGTTCAGAACTGGATGGCGCTTCACCTCTTTAAGGGTAGCGATTTCGAGAATTTGATGGGGCTCGAGTCCTTGATGGCGACCCATGTTTACGGTAACGGTATCGCCTTCGACGCCGGTGACTTGAGCAAGAAACGGAAGTTTCGAAATCAACTCATCGAGCGCGCGTTCGACCGACGCTGGAAGCTCGCTCTTCGCCAAGCCAAATTCTTTTTTCGGATCGATATAACGAAATTCGACGGTAGAGAGAATGTCGCCTTTAGGGGCATAGACCCATTCGATCACAAAACGATAAGTGTCGGTTTCTTTGAAGATCCGGGTGCGAATGAGATCTTCGACCTTGAATTTTTGAGAGATCTTTCTCAGAATCTCGGGATTTCTAACCAGCGTCGAATACTGAATCGAGCTTGAATCGAGAAGTGGGTTCACGCCGGTAAGCTTCTTTACGATGAAGCGATTTTGCTTCTTGAAATATTGGGTATAAAGATCGTCGAGGTATTCGTTAAAAATTCCGTCCGCATTGTCAGACGACTTCAGCCAACCCAGGGTCTCGAGTTGAAACACCCGATCTACTTCGGGATTTGCCAGTGCGGGCAGGCTTAAGGACAGGAAGAAGACACACATCAACGTGGCTTTAAGGAGTTTCATTTTTTGGTTGTGATCTGAGCCCATTTCTCATCATAGAATGCAACGAGAGTCTTAAGTTCTGCAATCTCTTCATTTGCGGCTATCAGCTGTTGTTCGAGATTCTTCATGCGGCCATCGATGTCGGTTTGCGGAAGCGGACTCGAACCATCGACTGGATTCCTGGGGGCGGTGAAAGTTCCATCATCCATGACCAGGTAGCGGCCTTCGACCAGCTTCCAGGCAATCTTGTTGGCTTTGATATATCGACGCAGGGTCGAAAGGCTGATGCCTTTCTTCACGGAAAACTCTACTAATGGGACCCAATTTTTGCTGTCTAAATCCATGGCCATTTCCATCATTCTATTTCCCATACGTCAAAATTCAAGTATTCTTAAGAAAGGAACGAAAATAAATGGTTTTATCACCGAAAAGACGAATTCCGCCGAAGAAAAAGATCTCACTGGTCTTATCCGGAGGGGGCACCAAAGCCGCTGCGTTTCATATTGGCGTTGCCTATGCGCTTCGTGAAAACGGCTTCGATTTTTATACGGGCCTTAAAAGCGATCAAAACCTGGCCGAGCCCGGCCCCAAATCGATTCAGACCTATGTGGGATCGAGTGGTGGTTCATTTATCGCAACGATCCTTGCCGCGGGATACAGTCTCGAAAATATTTCAGCCTCATTTTTGAATCATGAAGGTAAAAACGATCCGAAGTTTCATCCCAGGCCGCTTGCTCGCCTTCAGTATAAGAAGATGTTCAAGATCAGAACTGAAATCGCCCGTGAGCAGGCGAGTCAGTTTCAAACTCTGAAGAATGTCATGGGCTCTCTGGTCGAGGGTCGTTTTCCGCCGCTCCTTCAATTGCGTTGGCTACGAATGACCGGACTATTCTCGACTCTCGGACTCGAACAGTTTTTGCGTGAAGAAGTCCTGCCAGCCAACCGGTTTGAAGATTATCGTCCCGAACTTTTTGTGGTCAGCACTCACCTCAATGATTCAAGGAAAGTGGTGTTCGGCAAAAAAGCGCTTCCACCACCGCCGCATGATCCGCGCTGCCAGTATCAAACCCATGTCAGGGTATCAGATGCAGTTGCCGCGAGCGCTGCGCTGCCAGTGGTGTTTGCGCCGTATCCTCTGGTAGATGAGCAGGGCGAGACCCAGTATTATATCGACGGAGAAATTCGCGAGACGCTATCGACTCACATTGCGGTGGATGCGGGCTCTGATCTGATTTTTACGAGCTATACCCATCAGCCTTACCGGTATGTAAAAGAAATTGGTTCTTTAACCAAACTCGGACTGCCAGCGATCGTCATTCAAAGTATTTATATTTTGATCGAACAGAAGATCAATTCGACCTACGAGTCTTATCGCTCGAAGAAGAACGCGATGTATGAGGTGCTTGCGTATTGCAAGAATGCTGGCATCTCAGAGGGGCATACGACGACGATCATGGAGATTCTCGAGCGCGAACTTCATCAATCGAAAGAAATCGACATCATTCCGATTCATCCGAATCCGGGCGATACGAAGACGTTCATGGCCGAGCATTTTACGCTGAACCCGCGAAAACTGGGTGAAATCGTAAAAGATGGATATAAAGCCGGAATGACGGCGTTATCAAAGTACGAATTTACGTAATTCTAGTAATTGAAGCCGTTAAAATAAAAGTACGAATAGTCTTTTAATTTTTGTTCATCGCCCACTTTGATCAACACGATTCCATAAGGGTGGTTTTCTGAAGTCATGTTGTTTACGAGATTCTCGTCTGCTTGTCTGAAATCGTATTCCGTCAATTCTGAAACTTCTTTTACTCGGAGGGTCAGAGTGGTCATCGCGTGGTAACTGGATACGATGCGATTTCCGTTTTTAAAATGCGCAAGAATCAAATCTTGAACGTGTCTGATTTGTCCTTCTGAATGACCAATTGTTTCTTTGGCTTCCCATCGCAGAACCGCGGGTGGCAACACTACCGTGGCCTTGTCTTTTGGTAATCCGTAATAAGGATTGTACCAACCCCCAAAGCTGCTCGCTGTTTTCGACTGATTGTCTGCGGATACTGATTCACGCCATTGAGCGCGAGCGGATGGAATTGCCAAAAATACGAACAAAAGCACAAGAAAATTTTGCATACTTATTTAGTACACTATTATTAGATAATTGTCAGCTTTATTTTTTTACTTAACTGAAGCGGTTGATTGGGTGCCGAGTGCGCTACAGATTGAAATGGGTTTAAAGTCGTGAATCGAAAATTCAGTTCCTGCGCCATAAGATTGTTTGGTCGCTGGTCCATCGGTGACGGCCTGATAAAACTCTACGGTTCCCGGTCCAAAAATAGTTCCGAGTTTACCGTCTTTGACGAGAAGGCCGGTGTTGTGCCCGAGGCCGATTCCGAATTTTGCTTTGATCTTGGCCATAAAAGCCCGAAGGCGGGGCTCGCGCGGAACTTTGTTCGGATCATGAAAATGAGTGTCGATTGCGGTATCTGGGTCGGGATAAAACCCCAGCCCGGGCAGCGAATCGAGAGTTGAGCCGTTCAATACCGTTGTGGCCATGTACATGGCGCTCGCACTCGTAGTGATGAAAGGATCGAATTTTACGTAAAAATGATTTTTAAACGCGGTCGCGATTTCGGGGTAGTTTACGATGGGTTCATTGAGGTGATCTTGTTGTCCGCCGCTGATGGCAGTGGCGTCAGCGGATTCATAATCCCGCATAAACTGATCGGCTTCGGCTTGAGTGGTGGGCCTGTGAATGGATGGAATGGTTTTCTTTGCGCCTGCATCCATCACTTTTTTACTGATCGTATCGTAATAATCCTGCCCCTCTGATCCTGAAGGCCAGCAGATGATCATTACCGTTTTGCCCTTTACCATTTCAAGTGCGCTTATGGGAATATCCCCTCCGCCTACCAGCAGAAGTTGGGTTTGGTTCGAGGCGAAAGCGTGCGTGTTGGATTGCGATAAAAATAATAATGCAGTGATGAGACCATTCAAGAAAAGCCTTCGCATGCGGCCCTGATCATGAAGTTGGCAAGTAGCCTTGGCAATCTCAAAACATTTGGAATTGTCTTTTGTGTAGCAGAACTAAGGCAGCTAATTTGAACGAAAAAAAGATTCTATAATTTTTAAATCCTTCACGGATATAAAAGCGATGGGCATCCAGGCGGGAAGAATTCGCCTTGAAGTTGAGCGGAGCGTTTTTCTATGGTTTGATTCCGATAATGCCAACACTTTCTCTTCCATCAAATCTTAAAAAATCAGGAAAGTCGGTGCGGTTGATGAATTCAGTTCTTTCGATGACGAATCCGGCGTTTTTGAAAAGGCGGCTTAAAATATCTGGGTCAAGCCAGTGAACAGAGGGTGGTAATACGTGAGCGCGGCTTGGCGCTACGCTTTCTACGCGATCGATGAATCCTGGCCAGGGATGCCCTGATTTTTTGAGGCGCTCGTAGGTAGGAAGGTAAGATTCCCAGCTTTTCATATACGGAGTTTCTGCAACCACATAGAGTTTTCCACCGGGAACGAGCCACCGAAAAATCTTTTCTAATGACGCTTCAATCATCGGACCGGAAAAGAAATGAAGGACTCGGCACACTAATGCGCCTTCGATTGAGTTGGGTTCCAAATTGATCTCATCAGGAAAAGAGCCGGGTAAAAGGGTGAGGCGGCTTTGGGATTCCAAATCTACTTGTGACTTCAAAATATCCAAATGATCTTGAGAGAGGTCATTCGCAATGACTCTGGCGCCAGTTTTCAGAGTGGGAAGAGTGGCCACTCCGTAGGCTGCGCCGATTTCAAGTACGGGAAGAGTCGTGTTTTTTGCGAAAGAAATAAAATCAGAAGAATACGGATCTAAAGTGGTGGTCATTTGCCCCATTTTGTTGAGCGTCTGAATATAGCCATCTTGGTTGGGCGGTATTTTCTTCATGATTAGTGATTTTTCGTGCTCAAGCAGGGTTTTGAATCCATCAGGATCATCTTAAGCCTGATGGGTTAGATACGTCAAAAACTTGCCAGTTGGTCTGAAGAATATTCAAAGTCCAGACTCAAGATTCCGATAAGTCATTAGGGAGAAGTCTTTGAAATTTAAGCGCATCCTTCAAAAAATCCGGCAGAAAATGAAGGCCATGTTTTCGGTACGAAAATATCAAGGCATGACTGCGCTTGTGCTGATGGTCGCACTTTCACTTTTTCAAAATTGCGGAGCATCGACCTCATCGCGCTCGTTTCTCAGTCATTGGAATACTTGTGCGCCCTTGATGAGTGTCGCGCCCGCGAGTTCTGCGCTCGTCGAAGAATCGCTTTCATTGGCACCTCAGTTATCCAGCAGTATCTTTAAATCGGCACCCGCATCGGGAGATCGACGAATCGTACTCGATGATTTTTTAACTCGCTCTGGCTTTATCGGTAACATGACTGGTGCGCTCACTGGAGTAACGGGCGTTGATACCAGCGGAAAACTTACGGTCAGCGGAACCTCGAATTCGACTTACGGGTTAGTGCAACTCAATCTGAATGCCGGAATTCAATTGCCTCTTGGCTCGAAGAAGTTGATTTTGAATCTTCAGGTATTGCACTCGAATTCGGGTACGATCGTCAGTCCAATCGTGGTTTTGAATTCCTCAACGAGCGGTCTTCAGTATCTGAATCTCTTGGATCTGACGTGCGGAAGCACTTATCCAATGTGTAATACGGCCGAAGACTATTATGTTTCGCTCGATCCAACGCAGTCGTATTCACTTCAGGAAATTCATCTCACTCCCGCTGGCGTTTCGGGCGCCGTTCAGGATTACTCGGTACTTTTTAGGGGGCTGAGTGTCGATGTGGCGTCGAACCCTCAGGTTTATTCCTCTATTCATGGTCCCCTCGTATCGGTACAAAAATTCGATGGCGAATTGGGTTTTAATTCCGTCTCTGCCACAACGCTTACGGTAAAAACAGCTGTTTATCCTTATTTGAAAGAACTGTTGTATCAAACGCCGGGTGGAAATTTCGCCACCCAGAATCACGTCACTGCCACGGCTTCGAGTTCACGTTGCTATACGGGCGGTTGGTGCGTGCCTGCGATCAATGCGATTTTGCCCGGAACCAATTGGTCGAGTGTGACCTCGCCTTCGTCAGCGGGTGCTTCGGCGTCGACCACATATCAACTCGATTTTGACCAAGTCTATTCGATGAATGTTTTTATGATCAACATCGGAAATCATGGAGCACCTTATCGTGTGCAGATTTCGAAGGATCATATTCACTGGGTAACGGTTTATGCCGATGCGGGAGGTACTTCTGATGCGGTGGTAGCCGGACGAATGAGTGATCTGACGATGAATCCGAATAATCAAGTTGCGTCGCTTCGTATCCTTTATTCGAGACCGACGCTTGCTGATTCGGATGGGCTCTATGATGTGACGCTTAGTGGAATGCAGCTTTTTGAGGATGTGCCAGCACTTTCAAACGGGCTCATGCCTGCATGGAATGTCGACAATACCCAGGCCACCCACATTCAAAAATTGAGTCTTTCTCTTGCCAGTGGTTATAGTGCGCTTCCGATTTCGGTCGACGGACTCGGGCCCGGAGAATATGTGCTTCAGACAGAAGTAAGCCAGGGTGGAGTCGTCATTGCGAAGCCGCTTCAGCATTTTACGTTGACGAGAACTCCGAGAGTGGTCAGTGATTCGTTTTTTGGAATCAATGATGAGTTCTTCGATCATCAGGATGTTTTTGTCAATCAACTGCAGCTTCAGGCGTCACGCGTTTTTGTCAATTGGCCTAGTCTGCAAACCACTGCGGGAACATATTCGCTTTATGCCTGGCCTGGTTACGATTCGCTATTTCAGCGTTTTAGTCACTCCGGCACGAAAATGCGTGCGGTCATTAATCATGTGCCGTCTGCCTTAAGTACCGAGCCTTCGGGTTCGGCTTATCCCGAGACGTATCCACCTACTGATTTGTTGTTGTTTGATTCTGTTGCTCACAACGTCGACTATGGCCATACCGAGTTTTACAAATTCGTAAAAGCCTATGTGACGGCTTACCGGCCATGGTTATCGACGGTCGAGATCATGAATGAGTTTGATATCAATGACTGCGTGTCTTGGAAAAATTGGCAGGGTTCGTTTGCCGGTTCGATTTATAATTGTTCGGGTGGGGGAGCGGGCGTGCATGCGCAGTATACGTTTACCGCCGGATCGCTTGCGAATCGTTCGCAAGAATATATGGAATTACTTCGAGCGGGATATCTGGCTGTCAAAGATGTCGATCCGACCATTCAGGTAACCCATGCCGGGCTTGCGACGATCGATGAGCAAACCGTAAGAAATCTTGCGAACTATACTTATTATGATGGTCACAAGGGTTCCGAGTTTTTTGATGTGTATAACTTTCATCAATATTGGGCGAATGAAGCTCCGGAGTTAAGCCAAGTCGATTCAAATTCGGGTGGCACGACGTACACCTCGTCGTTTGAAACTTTCATGACCGGCATTCTTGCGGTAACCAAAGGCGAACTTCATAAGGATTCACTGATGACCGAGTTTGGTTATGACGATCGCTTCGGAGGTTACACATCGTCGGGGCTTCAGCCTCCGAGCACCCGCAAAGAGCAAGCGGTGTTTAATGCGCGGGCTATGATGATGTTTAAAAAAATGGGAATTACCCAGGCATTTCCGTTTGAAGCAATCGACCTCTGGTCGGCGACCACGTTCTTTGGTGGAATGGGCGTGCTTGATCTCGAAAATCAGGCCAAGGATTGGTTTTCGGTGTTTCAGTTGTTGAACGAGCAGTTTTCGGGATATTCATACGTAAAAACCATCGAGCGGGCTCCGCATCGAATCGAGGTTTTTCAAAACGCGCAGGGTCTGGTTCGTGCGTTTGTGTTTAAGTTGGACTCTTCGAGCGGAGTCGATGAGGTGACTTTGTCATCACCCGAGCTGCTGGGTGGTGGATCTATCCGCCGAGTAACGCCGCTTCTCAATCAGCTAGATCGAAATCTGACCGGCAGCACGACCACGCAAACCGTTCCGTACTTAAACCCGATGGTGGTCGAAGTGGGTCCGGAGCTTTGCCAATAAGGACTATTTCTTAAGCAACTGCGCTTTTAAAAACTCGAGCGCCTGTTTTGCAGAAGGAGTAAGAGTCTTTTCTTCGAGGAATGCCACGCTGATATGATTGATCAGGGGTACGCCCGAACCTTTCATGACTTGAATGTCCTGGCCTTCGTCAGAAAGTTTCTGAACCAAGTGGCCCGGCAATACTCCAAGGCTGACTCCGCGAAGAATCATTTTAGAGATTGCTTGTGCATCGGTAATATAAACACGCACGTCGAGGTCGGGTGATTTTACAGAAGTGTGGTGCTTCATCCACATGCTTAAGACCGATTGGTCTTCCTGGTAATCGACATAAGTCAGCTTTTCGAAAAATGCGAAATCGGTTTGCGCCTTGGTTGGCAACCCCAATTTTTTAGAAACACAAAGCTCGAGAACTTCGTCATAGACGATGTCGGTGGTAATTCCTTTATCCATGGCAAACGAATCGACGAAGGCAAAATCAAGCTCGCCGTTTAAGAGCAGGTGATTCATTTCGAATGGAAAACCCTGGCGGATGCGAAAGTGAACTTTAGGATGCTTCTTCTGAAATTCGGTCAGAAGCGGAATCACAATGTTGTTACCGAACTCGATCGGCACTCCAAGTGAAACCATTCCGGTTAATTCTTTGTCAGTCTTTTTCAGTTTGTTCAAAATGGTTTCGATTTCTTCGAAACTCTTGGCCGTATGCTTGTAGAGCTCGCGTGCTGAAGGAGTTGGAACCAATTTTTGTTTGATTCGGTCGAACAGTTTCAGCTCGAGAACATCTTCGAGCGCTTTGATGTGCTGGCTGACGCCGGATTGGGTGAGGTGAAGCTCACGGGCCGCGTGGGTCATGCTTTTGCTTCTAAAAACGGACTCGAATACGCGCAACTGATTAAGATTGATCTGATCGATTAGCATGACTAATAAGATACAGGCTGAACCCATCATAAATCAAGTAGAGAAAACGCAGGCTTTGAGCTAATCTAAAGACATTCAAAATCAGGAGCGTACATCATGGTGCCATTTAAGCGGCTTTTCTCTTCATCCCTAGGAAGAAAGTATTTGATGGGTGCATCGGGCCTAGCACTCGTCTTATTCATTCTAGTTCATTTACTCGGAAATCTTACCTTTTACTCGCATAACGGAGATGCAACCAATGCCTATTCAGCCAAGCTGCATAGTCTGGGTTTGTTGCTCGTGGTTGCCGAGTGGGGTTTGTTTGCCGTAATCATTCTCCATATTTACATGGCCTTTCAGGTCACCTATCGATCAAAAGTGGCCCGTCCCATTGGTTACGATAGTTTAAAATCCAAGGGTGGACCGACCAAAAGTAACGTTACGACCCGTAACATGATCTACACTGGGATCGTTCTTCTGGTGTTTCTCATTATCCATCTCAAGCAATTTCGTTTCGGACCAGACTTAGAAGACGGTTATACTGCCACGGTTAACGGAGTGATGGTCGATGACGTCTACCGTGTGGGAGTCGAAACCTTTCAGAATGTGGGATGGGTAGCCTTCTACGTATTCTCGATGTTCTTTTTGGGATTTCACTTTCGCCACGGCTTTTGGAGCATGTTTCAGTCATTGGGCGCGTTGAATCCTCGCTGGTCTAAACCCATTCACGCAATGGGACTGATCATCGCGATTCTGATGGCGGTCGGCTTCCTCGGTATTCCGATTTATCTTCATGTAACCCAAGGAGGTGTTCAATGAGCGACGAAACCATTAAAACGACTACCGGCGGTTTGAACTCGGGCGTTCCGGGCGGTCCTCTTGCACAAAAGTGGGACAACTACAAAGCGAACATGAAACTCGTCAATCCGGCTAATAAGCGAAAGTACTCGGTCATCGTGGTCGGTACGGGGCTTGCGGGTGGGGCTGCGGCCGCATCTTTGGCTGAACTTGGGTACAACGTAAAAGCTTTTTGTGTTCAGGACTCGGCTCGTCGCGCGCACTCGATTGCCGCTCAGGGCGGAATCAATGCGGCTAAAAGCTATCCAAACGATGGCGATAGCGTGTGGCGTTTGTTCTACGACACTATCAAGGGGGGCGATTATCGCGCTCGCGAAGGTAACGTGTATCGTCTGGCTCAGAACTCAACCGCCATTATCGATCAATGTGTGGCGCAAGGAATTCCTTTTGCCCGCGAATACAGTGGCGAACTGGCGAATCGATCTTTCGGTGGCGCGCAAGTGTCTCGTACCTTCTATGCCCGTGGCCAAACCGGTCAGCAACTTCTGCTCGGCGCTTATAGCGCTTTGATGAAAGAAGTCGATAAAGGCAAAGTCGAACTCTATACCTATCACGAGATGTTGGACGTGGTCATGGTCGACGGCAAATGCCGCGGAATCATCACTCGCGACCTGAAGACCGGCAAAATCGAGCGCCATGCCGCAGATGTGGTTATTCTAGGAACTGGCGGTTACGGCCGAATCTATTTCCTTTCAACGAACGCCATGAATTCGAACACGACTGCCATTTGGCGCGCACACAAAAAAGGCGCTTTATTCGGCAATCCTTGTTACGTGCAGATTCATCCAACCTGTATTCCGGTATCAGGATCGCATCAGGCGAAACTGACTCTCATGTCCGAGTCACTTCGAAATGATGGACGAGTCTGGGTTCCGAAGAAGAAAGAAGATTGTACAAAGGACCCTAAGTCCATTGCAGAGGCGGATCGCGATTATTTCTTGGAGCGCAAGTATCCAAGTTTCGGAAATTTGGTTCCGCGCGATGTGGCTTCTCGTAATGCCAAAGAAATGTGTGATGAAGGCCGTGGGGTCGGCGAAACCGGCCGTGCAGTCTATCTCGATTTCAAGGACGTGATCAAGCGCGACGGAAAAGCCGCAGTCGAAGAGCGTTACGGCAACCTGTTCGACATGTATCACGAAATTACCAACGAAAACCCATACGAAGTGCCGATGAGAATCTATCCGGCGGTTCACTACACCATGGGCGGTCTTTGGGTCGATTACTCGTTGATGACGACACTTCCGGGCTTGTTTTGCTCGGGCGAAGCGAACTTCTCTGATCACGGCGCAAACCGCCTCGGAGCTTCTGCTTTGATGCAAGGTTTGTCAGACGGATACTTCGTACTTCCGTACACAGTAACCAACTATCTCGGCACCCATTCGCAGGAGTTGCTCAAGAAGGTCGAAACGTCTCATCCTGAGTTCGAAAAGGCAGAGAAAGAAGTCCGTGCCGGTATCGATGGCTTGCTTGAGCGCGGAAAAGCCGGAAAACGCACACCAACCGAAATCTACCGTGATCTGGGCTTAGTCATGTGGGAATACGTGGGCATGGCCCGCACTGAAGCCGGCTTAAAGACCGCAATTCAGAAGATCAAAGAACTTCAGAATGATTTCGATACGAACCTGAAGCTCACTGGCGATGATCAGTTTAACAAGAACCTCGAGTCTGCCGGTCGATTGGGTGACTTCCTTGAATTGGGTGCACTCATGGCCCAAGATGCTCTCGCGCGAACTGAATCGTGCGGTGGACATTTCAGGGTCGAGAGCCAGACGCCAGAAGGCGAAGCAAAGCGGGATGATGAACATTTTGCTTATGTTGCAGCCTGGGAATACAAGGGCAAAAACAATTCAGCCGTTCTTCATAAAGAGCAATTGATTTTTGAAAACGTTAAACCTTCAGTCAGAAGTTACAAATAAGGATCAAGATCATGGAACATAAACATTCAGAAAAGAAAATGAACGTACGACTGAAGATCTGGCGCCAAGAGGGGCCAAAGACTCCAGGAAAATTCGAAGAATTTTCTTTAAGCGATATCCTAACCGACATGTCGTTTCTCGAGATGCTTGATGTATTGAATGAAAAGCTCATTCACGAAGGCAAGCGCCCGGTCGAATACGAAAGCGATTGCCGCGAAGGAATTTGCGGAACTTGTTCTTTGATGATTAGTGGTCAGGCACACGGACCTAACCGTGGCGCAACGACGTGTCAGCTTTACATGCGTTCATTCGATAACAACGAACTCATTACGATCGAGCCTTGGAGAGCAAAGTCTTTTCCGGTCATTCGCGATTTGGTCACTGATCGAAGTTCTTTTGATCGCATTATTTCTGCCGGCGGCTATGTATCGGTAAAAACCGGACCTCATGCCGATGCGAATGCAATCTTAGTTGCGAAAGATCTTTCTGACCGCGCCATGGATGCGGCTGCCTGCATCGGTTGCGGTGCGTGTGTGGCTGCATGTCCGAATGCATCTGCATCACTCTTTACCTCGGCCAAAATCACCCAGTTTGCACTTCTTCCGCAAGGACATCCAGAGCGTTCTCGCCGTGCCATTCGCATGGTCGATCAGATGGATAAAGAAGGATTCGGCAGTTGCTCGAACCTTCAAGAGTGCGAAGCGGCTTGTCCGAAAAAGATCTCGATTCAGAATATTACCATCATGAAACAGGAGTATTTGAAGGCAGCGATTGCAGCGGATTTTCGCGCCGGAATGGGTAGCGCCGACGGCGGCGCGTAATTCGCTGAAAAACGCGAATCTGCTGTGCTTTAAAATATAAAAATGGACTCGATGTACTTTGAGTACACCTCGTCCATTTTTTATTTTAAAGCCGCGCATCTTCACATTTTTGAGCGAATTACGAAGTCGAGGTAGCACAATTTTCAAGGTCACAATCTGTGACCTTGAATGATGGCCGGCAAGGTAAAAACTTAAAATATCTATTTTTCAGGTGTGTTCGAGGCAATCCGGCAAATCATGCAGGGAGAATTGCCAAATCAACATCGCAAGATTAAGTCACCAAGTGAGTAATAGTTGTGGCCGCTCAATGATTTTCATTTAAGTGATATGGACCATCATTATTAATTGACTTAAATAGTACAATATTTTAAGATGCCTCAAATGCTTTATCGATTTTCACGCACTATCCTCTGTTTGAGTGTGCTTTTCGCGGTACCTGCGCAAGCAAGTATTTTCTCGTTATGTAAATATCTGAGCTTGATGTGTTGCTTCCTGACCGTTCCTGAAATGATTCCTGATTTTGTACTCGAGGGCGATAACACAGCCTATTTTGCAATTCTCGAAAGCAACGAAGCGATCATAACTGATGAACGAAGACTTCTTGGGCCGATCGTCGGGCCAAATGGGCAGCCAGTGGCGGCCTCTTCAACTTCAGGTAGGGCAATTGGACCTGGGCCTAGACCTGCGCCTCAAATTCAGGCAGCGCCACAGTATCCATTACTCAATTCGGGTGTGCCCTCTTCT
>CAIKYX010000241.1 GCA_903831745.1 Oligoflexia bacterium | reverse complement strand
GTACTTGGGTCGCGACCAGTATTACGGGGCTTGGATTTAATGGTGCGGCTCCTGGCACACCATTTGTTCAACAAAATAATAAAATAGTGAAAGGAATTGCCGGATCCGGTATTACGGGGCTTGGATTTAATGGTGCGGCTCCTGGCACACCATTTGTTCAACAAAATAATAAAATAGTGAAAGGAATTGCCGGATCCGTCATGACGATCGCAATCAATTCTACAAGCGATCAGGCATACTTCTCGACCGATCAAGGCCTAGTCGCTTCTTACAAATTAAATCCAGACGGTTCGCTCGGTAATATCGTCAGCAAGATCACACTTAAAGACACTCGAGTAAGAATGACTCTCGATCCTTGGGGTGAATACCTCGAAGCTTCTGGAGATTCCTCTGTGACTACCATTGGGATCGGTTCGGACGCAGTACTGACCGTAGGAACGGTGATTGCAACGAAGCAACCTTACAATCCTATAACCATTGATCCATCGGCCCAATATCTCTATTTGGTTGCAGACAATTATTCGAGCGACATGATCATTACCAAATTAGATTCAAAAGGAATCTCTGGAGTAGATGGCAATCAAGTAGGAATTGATGGACCAGCAGCTTACATCACTGCAATGGCAATTGGCACTTACCAGCCACAAGCCATTGCACCGTCTACCCTTACCTACAATCAATCTGGTACCGAGATCGCACTGACAGACAGTTACGCCGGAAATATGGACATTACTGCGGCCTCACTCGTTTCTAGTGGCTGGTTTACTACTGATAGTCCGGTCTATATCGCAAGCTACGATATCAGTGAAATGCCCAATGCCAGCTGCAGTACTGTTACTGATGGAACTGGAATCACAGCCTTACATTGCGGCTATCTAGGAATCAATGACAACGAAACTTACTTCATGAATGTTCAACTCACCACCCAAGATCTGAGCGTTACAGCGTCAGGCGATGTTTCGATGAGCTACCAAGGCGTGACTGGCTGTGAAGGCAACGCATGCGGTAACAATCGAACTCCTGCTTCTGGATCGGGCGGTTCAGGTGGTTCAGGTAAAGGCGGAAGCGGCGGTAGTGGTGGAAGCGGCGGCTCTGGAGGATCAGGCGGTTCAGGCGGAACTCCAACTCCTACCGACACCCCTACACCTACCCCAGTGCCTTCACCAAGCAGCCTCATGCTTCACTTGGATGCGGCTCAAGTTACCAAAGACCTTCAAAACGACGTATCAGTCTGGACGGATCTTAGCCCGCAAGGAAATCATCTTACGCAAGCCGCAGTGAACGCCCAACCACAATGGGTCGATAGCGCACTGAACGGACACCCTGTATTGAGGTTCAACGGCACGAACAATGTCATTTCGACTTCTACTCTGCCGATCTCCGGAAATTCACCGTTCACCATTTCGATGGTGGTCACATACGGTGCGGACACTCCAATTACTTCTAGCATGCCATTAGGGATGGGCACAGATACCGGCCCTAACGGACAGATTTTTTTCCTGGGTGACATTAGCCCAGATACTTACCTTTACTCGGCTTGGGGAAGCTCATACGGCGGAATGATTCCATATAGCTCGAGCGCGCTTGGAATGAGTTATTTAGTTGAAGTGGTATACGACGGTTCAAAAGCAAACTACTACATCAACGGGGTGCTCATCGGAACCACAGACCTGGCAAACCAACAACTCGTATCCAATATCCTGGGTGGCGCATTCTCTATCGGCGCGCTCAGTAACGGAAATGGATGGCAATATTACTTCGAAGGTGACGTTGCTGAAGTCTATGTCTACAATAATGCACTTTCTGAAACCCAACGCAAAAGCATGGATTGCACTCTCGACCATAAATACAATCTTGGAGTTCGAAATTGTGCAAGCATACCGGCAAGCCTGAAACTCTGGTTGAAACCCGAAACACTGACCGATCAAAATGGAACCAATGTTACCCAGTGGATTGACTCAAGTGGAAATCAAAATGATTTTAGTGCAGTACAAGGCACAGCACCCACCCTCGTTGCTAATGGAATGAATGGTCAACCTGCAGTGAACTTCAACGGCTCGGGCTGCTTATTTGCCAACTCAAGAATTCTTCCTCTCACTGACTTTACTGTTTCTGTAGTTTACGAATCTTCAAGCTCGAACACCGGACGCCTGATTGGCTTTGAAAATGGCGGGGATGGCACCAACGGATTCGGTCTCTATCCAAATGGCGGCTCTTCTATGAATCAATCCATCATTCGAAACAACAGCAGTCAGTACGACTTCGCAATCGCCAATGCGACGAGCGATAGCTACCATATCATGACCATTGTGATGAATTCCCAAACCGGAACCAACATCTATGTCGACGGCGCACTCTCCGGAACTAACCCGGCTGCAACCGGATTCAGCGATGCCGGCGTAACTGCCCATTTGGGCTGCGCAGGCAGCGGGCCAGTATTTGGCTTTACCGGAAACGTGCTCGAATACATGGTTTTCAATCAACCGATTAATAATTCAGACCGACAAGCCCTCGATTACTACTTTCACTCCAAGTTCGGTATCGGACTAAATCTTCCATGGCCAAAAGCATATACCGAATTGCCAGACAACCAGGCAGCTGATTGGATTGACATGAGTAGTAATCAGCTCCTCCTTCACTTCGACACAGCAGGTACAGATAGCTCAGGAAACGGCAACGATGCAACTTGCGTGAATTGCCCTACTCCAGTCAGTGCTGGAACCAGTTCTGAAGTCACTCGCGCCTACAATACTTTCGACGGTGTGGGCAATTACGAAACTGTAGCCCGAGTACCGGTTCAAGGCGCTTCAGACTTTACGATTTCGGCCTGGGTAAAAACCAATACATCAGGGGTTCGCCAAGAAATCATCGACTACGGCACCACCGCCGAAGGTCGAGGCGTTCTGTTTTTTATCAATATTTCAGGTCAGGTCGAACTTGATTATACCTACGCAGCAGGCCCTTCATCCACTACCGTCGTAAACGACAATTCATGGCACCATGTTGCCGCAGTATTTCAAAACAATGTGGTTCAGATCTATGTTGACGGCGTCGCTTCAGGAGCTCCGATGACTCCGATCAGCGTTAATACCGGGTTACCTGTTACTCCAAATATTAACGCAAACATCGGAGCTGGCGCCCACGGAACCATCGGTGCGTCGATTGATTCATCAATGTTCTTCTTCAACGGCTCGATTGAAGAGCTTGCCGTATGGTCAAACGCTCTGAGCTCGGTTAACATTGCAAATATCTACTATACACAAGCACCGTAACTGAATGATGAATACAAAGACTTCGATACGATTTGCCATCTCAATTTTATTCCTGGGCCTAGTTTTGGGCTGTGCTGCATTTTTTATCATTAAACGAAAATTCGAAACGTTGGATCAAAAAATTGCGACTGGCTTATCATCTCTCGAAATTTCCTATGCTCACCGCCTTGATCTGATTCCAGAAATTAGAAAATCCGGAGAAAAGCAACTGGGTACCACTGCAACCGCACTCGTACCACTGACAGTCGCCGAAGACTATGGCCGCAGAGTAGAATTAAAGTCACTTCAAGACATGAACTCTTTCATGGTTGCTCAGAAGCAAGTCACTTCGGCAATTTTTACTGCAATCAAGGCAATTCAAAAGTCTGCAAATGGCGCAAAGAATCAATCCATTCTCGATCTAGCAAAGAAAGTAGAAGTCTCCGAGAACAGAATCGCCCTTTCGTCGCAAAATTTAAAGAAAACCATCCGCTTACGCAACCAATTCATGAATCGCTTTCCGTATTCTTGGGTCGCTCGCTCGCTTAAGCTGCCCGCGGTCGATGAACTTTAGCCTTGGCGACAAACCATTGGCTTTTTTTGTGATTCAATAACCCAATTTTTCTAGATACACTAGTTACACAGTGAATTCATCCAGTAAACAATCGCCTTTAGTGACCTGCATCGAGTACCTTCAACAGGCAACTTCGAAGCTCGGCACCCCCATTCCTGCACTCGAGGCCGAGCGCTTAGCCTTTTACATTGCAGAAGTCATGTCGACTCGAAATCGCGAATTTCACAACCTCGAGCACGCAGTGACCATCGGTACGTCCGAAAATCCGATCGCTCAATTGGCAGGCATCTTTCATGATGTGGTTTACATTCAGATCGACCGCGCGCGAACCTATTTTCTTCGCGAAGCTTTCGCGCCTTGCGAAATCTCGAATGACCTAACCCTCGACATCACCCCAAAAATTTTAGAAAATCCGGACGTTAGCCTGGTCGCCCTCCTTTTTGGAATTAACGTCGGACAAACCATCGGTACCCACCAAGGACTCAATGAGTTTCTGAGCGCACTTTCGACCTTTCGCTGGTTAAAGCCCTATCTCAATCCTGCCGATTTGATCGGAGTCATCAATGCCATCGAAGCTACCATTCCTTTTCGTTATCAAGTAAACGACGACCTTCACCAAACCATGATCATCCGAATGAAAGAGGCTGCTGTATTTTTTAAAACAGAATTGACCATTGATCAGTTAAAACTCATGGTTCATTCAGCAGTCGAAGTCGCGAATCGTGACGTCATGGGATTTACCGCACCCGATCCAAGCCTGTTCATTCAAGACACGTGGGCATTGCTCTATGAGGCCAATTCTGATCTTCAGAAACGATTTTATTCACTGAATAGCTATTTGCATGCAGTGAATGGCATGGATCAATTCTTTCAAAAACTCAGCCATACGTCCATTTTGCGCCAATTCGAAAACGTACCCGAGCAAAGCCAGTATCAAAAAATGGTACAGCGGTGCGAATTCAATGTTTCTACAGGTCGACAATATACGGCGATCAAACTCGTCGAAGTAGCTCTTTTGAATGCGGTTGCCGAATGCACCGGAGGAACCGTGCCCGCAGATTTCTTTTATGGCGCAAAGTCCTCTGATGGCGACTCTCATTACGAAAGCCTCGAAAATCATCTGACCATCCCACGCGAAATCAACTCGAGCGATGGCAAAACCCTGATCCACAAAGAAACCTACAAGCTCCTCATTCAGCCCCGTTCCAAGAAATCAAAATTCGACAATAAGACCTCTTATCTTGCGGCCTTTTTGATCTCAAACCTGAAGGGCGAAGCCGAACTATCCAATTTATATTTTTCTGCGAAAGAATATGCGGCCAGCAACGAACACGCCCTGGGCTACCTCGCTCATTTTGGCTCGGAACTTTTACTCATGATTACTCAGGCCATTGCCCGAATTGCTCCTTCGCGAGCAGAAGAACTTCAATCCCTCCGCGAGAGAATCGAGCAATACCGGGCCTCAAATAAAACCCCCTAACCCCATGGAATATCAGGTATTTCATTGACTTTTTCGCCACTTTGGACCATCTTGAGACGATGGTAAGCGTACTCAAAAGCGAAGCAGAAACCCTTGTTTTAGCGGCATTAACTGATGTTTTTTCGGGAAGCGCCCTACCCGACGGAAGCCAATATCAAGCGCCTTCGAGCGTTCTCTCACTCTTAATTTACCCACCCGACTCGAAGCTCGGGCACGTCGGCTTTCCTTGCCACGCCTTCTCAAAACTCTTCCGAAAATCACCGCAAATCGTTGCGAGCCAACTTTGTGAGGCCATTCAAAAAAAGGGCCCTCAGAAATGGTTTTCGAAAATCGAAGCCACAGGCGGCTACCTGAACTTTTTTTCAGAATCCAAGCAGCTTCATTCCTACTGGTCAGGCCTGGCCCAATCGGGTCGAATTCTACCGCCGAAACCTACGAGCGGTAAAAAAATCATCGTAGAATACTCGCAGCTCAATACGCACAAGGCCTTTCACGTGGGTCATATGCGAAACATGGTTTACGGCGATTGCGTTGCCAATCTGGTTGAAGCCAACGGTACCCGCGTGGTTCGCGCCACTTACCCAGGAGACCTCGGAACCCATATTTCGAAAGTCCTCTGGTACATCAAAACCCAGAACAAAGTCATACCTTCCGAGAATCAGGCTGAATGGCTGGGCAAAATGTATGGCGAATCGGACGAATACCTGAAATCTTTTGCAGGCAAACCCGAAGAGAAAGAAATCAAAACCCAAATGGGCTTGATCCTTCGCGATCTCGAAAAAGGCGTGGGGCCTTATTACGAACTCTATAAACCGACTCGCGAATGGTCACTGAAGCTGATGAAACGGATTTATGACTGGTTTGGAATTCATTTCGACGCTTGGTATTTCGAAAGCGAATGCGACACACC